>JBIIIA010000181.1:0-6629 GCA_044235195.1 Thermoflexales bacterium | reverse complement strand
GGATGCTGCAGCGCTACGGACACACGCAGGTGGACACCGAGCACATACTACTTGCGCTGCTCGAACAGCCCGAGGGAGTGGTCGGACAAATCCTGGAACGGCTGGGGGCCGACGCCGCGACGATGGCGGGCCAGACGGACGACCTGCTGCGCGCCTCGCCGCGCGTCAACATTTACGGCGGCGGCGGCCAGCAGGCGCAGGTGTTCATCACCCCGCGCGTGAAGCGCATCATCAACATCGCCAACGAAGAGGCGAACCGCTTCAAGGACGAGTACATCTCGACCGAGCACATCTTCCTGGCAATTTCCACCGAGCGGAACACCCCGGCCGCGCGCCTGCTCGCCGAGAGCGGCATCACGCGCGACAAGATCAGTGACATGATCAAGGACATCCGCGGCGGGCAGCGCGTCACCGACCCGCAGGCCGAGTCGAAATATCGCACGCTCGAAAAATATTCGCGCGACCTTACGCAGGCGGCGCGCGAGGGCAAGCTCGACCCGGTCATCGGCCGCGACGAGGAAATTCAACGCGTCATGCAAGTGCTGTGCCGGCGCACGAAGAACAACCCGGTGCTGATCGGCGAGGCCGGCGTCGGCAAGACGGCGATCGTCGAAGGGCTGGCGCAGAAGATCACCAACGGCGACGTGCCGGAAATTCTGGTCGGCAAGCGCGTCGTCGCGCTCGACCTGGCGGCGATGGTGGCCGGCTCGCGCTTCCGCGGCGATTTCGAGGAGCGCCTCAAGACGGCCATCGACGAAGTGCAGCGCAGCGAGGGCGAGATCATCCTGTTCATCGACGAGCTGCACACCGTCGTCGGCGCGGGCAACGGCGCGGGCGCGATGGACGCCAGCAACATGCTCAAGCCGGCGCTGGCGCGCGGCGAGCTGCAGACGATCGGCGCCACCACTCTCGACGAGTATCGCAAGCACATCGAAAAGGACGCCGCGCTCGAGCGGCGCTTCGCCCCGGTGTTCGTCGACGAGCCGACGGTCGAAGAGACCATCGCCATGCTGCACATCCTGCGCGACCGCTACGAGGCGCATCACAAGGTGCGCATCAGCGACGGCGCCATCGACGCCGCGGCCAAGCTCAGCGCGCGCTATGTCACCGAACGCAAGCTGCCAGACAAGGCCATCGACCTGATCGACGAATCCGCCGCCAAGCTGCGCGTGGCGCTGTTCACGCTGCCGACCGAGCTGAAGCAGAAGAGCCGCGAAATCGAAAAGCTGCGCGTCGAGGAAGAACAATGCGCGGCGCAGCAGGACTACCAGCAGGCCGCCGAGATCAAGGTGGAGCGGCTGCGCCTGCAGCAGGAATTCGACGTCGAGCGCGAGAAGTGGCAGACCGAAAAGAACCTCGACGAGGTCGTCGATGAAGAGGACATCGCCTCGGTCGTGGCGCAGTGGACCGGCGTGCCGCTCAACGCCATGATGGAGACCGAGAGCGAGAAGCTGCTCCGGATGGAGGATCGCCTGCACGAGCGGGTGATCGGCCAGCACGAGGCGATCGTGGCGATCAGCGACGCCATTCGGCGCGCGCGCAGCGGCATGAAGAACCCGCACCGGCCGATCGGCTCGTTCATCTTCCTCGGCTCGTCCGGCGTGGGCAAGACCGAGCTGGCCAAGGCGCTCGCCGAATTCATGTTCGACGACGAAAACGCCATGGTGCGCATCGACATGAGCGAATACCGCGAGAGCCACACCGTCAGCCGATTGTTCGGCGCGCCGCCCGGCTACGTGGGCTACGACGAGGGCGGCCAGCTGACCGAACGCGTGCGCCGCCGCCCGTATCAGGTGGTGCTATTCGACGAAATCGAGAAGGCGCACCCGGACGTGTGGAACGCGCTGCTGCAGGTGCTCGACGACGGCCGACTGACGGACGGGCAGGGCCGCGTGGTGTATTTCAACAACACCGTCATCATCATGACGAGCAACCTGGGCACCGAGTTCGTGCGCAAGGGCGGCACGCTCGGCTTCGTCAAGCCGCAGAGCGAAGACGACCTGAAGACGGTCGCCGATCACAAGAAAATCGAGGAAGCGCTGCGCCGCAACTTCCGGCCGGAGTTCCTCAATCGCGTGGACGAGATCATCATCTTCTCGCCGCTGGCGCTGGCCGACGTCGAGCGCATCGTGGCGCTGCAGCTGAAGGAAATCCAGGAGCGGCTGAAGGAACAGGGGCTGGCGATCGAACTGCGCGAGCCGGCGCGTAAGTGGCTGGCGCGCCAGGGCTACGACCCGCAGTTCGGCGCGCGCCCGCTGCGGCGCGCCATGCAGAAGTTCATCGAGGGCCCGCTCAGCGTGCAGCTGCTGCAGGGCAAATTCAAGGCGGGCGACTGCGTCGTGATCGACGTCGGCGACGACGGCGCCGCGCTGGTATTCCGGCCGTCGATCGACGTGGCTGCCCCCGGCGAGTCGACGGAATCGGCCGAGGCGTGAGGCGAGCATGCAGCGCAAGTGGCTCTTTCTCGGCGCGGTGCTGGCCGGCCTGTCGGTGGCGCTCGGCGCGTTCGGCGCGCACGGCCTGCGCGGGCTGGTGACGCCCGACCTGCTGGCGAACTACGAAACCGCCGCGCGCTATCAGATGTACCACGCGCTGGCCCTGCTGGCCGTGGCGTTCGTCGGCGCAGACGAACGACGCGCGCGCCCGGCCGACATCGCCGGCTGGCTGTTCGTCATCGGCGTGGCGATCTTCAGCGGCAGCCTGTACGTCATGACGTTCACCGGCCTGCGCTGGCTGGGCGCGATCACGCCGATCGGCGGCGTCGCGATGATCGGCGGCTGGGCAGCGCTGGCTGTCGCGGCGCGTCGGTAGAATCGCTGTCATGGGAACTCCCCCCGGCGATTCGCCCGATCCGACCGCCGCACCCGCGCCGGCAACGGACGACGCGCCGATCGAAGAGCGAATCCCGCAGATTCTCTCCTCCGGCAGCTTTCGCACGCGCCGCCCGCCGCGGCCGACGCTCGAGAAGCCGCGCACCACGCTGCTGCTGCCCAAGACCGGCCGCGGCTGGCTCAAGGCGCTGCTCGCCGCGCTCGTCGTCGTCGCCGTCACCGCGTCGACGATCTTCGGCGTGCGCTATTTCACCGCCACCGACTGCGAAACGTTCAGCGTGGACCGCACGACGATCGCCTCGCCGGAAGGATTCCGCATCTCGGTCGCCGCCGACGACGTCGTCGGCAGCTTCGGAGTGCGCTTCGCCAGCACGCCGCTGAACGAATTCCTGAATGCCCGCAGCGTCACGATGCGCCAAACGGCGGCGGCGCTGCCCCAGGCGCTCGCGCCGCGCAGCAATTACATCGGCATCGCCACGTGCGCCACCGGCCCGGAGCGCATGTCGATTCGCATGCCCATCCCCGCCGACGAGACGGACCTCGATCGCCTCGACCTCTACGGCTGGAGTCGCGGCCAGCGCGTGTGGTCGTGGCTCGGCGGCGCCATCGACCGCGAAAGGCGCGAGATCTACGGCGACATTCGCCAACTGCCGGACGCCGTCATCCTCGTCAAGACCAGCCCGACGCAGCCGATCCTCGGCGTCGAGCTGCCGCCGGCGACGGGGAACGATGCGCCGAGCAACGCAGTGCCGCTGTCGTCCGTCGTCGGCGAAGTCACCGCCGCTGGCCTGTACCTGGGCGACCTGGGCGGCGTGGTCGGCGAACGCAGCCGACTGCAGACGCCGGCAGCGTCGCGCGTGGTGCCGGTGCTGCGCAACTGGAACGACAAGGGCGAAGTCAATCGCCGGCTGCTGCGCGACATGCTCACCTCGCGCTCCAGCCGCGAACTGCACATCGAAAACATCGTCGCCATCGCCGAATCCGGCAACTTTCCCGGCATCGAAATCGATTACCGCGGCCTCGACCTGAAACAGCAGCAACTGTTCGTCGATTTTCTGGCGCAGCTCGCCGCGGCGCTGCAAGCGAAGGCGCGCACGTTGTCGGTGGCCATCCCGGCGCCGATCTTCGTCAGCGGCAAATGGGATTCCGGCGGCTACGACGTGGCCACGATCGGGCAGACGGCCAATTACGTCAAGCTCGACCTGAGCGTCAACCCGGGTGCGCTGACCTCCGATCAGCTGGATTCGCTGATGCACTGGGCGGTCGGCCACGTCAACCGCTACAAGCTGCAGCTGGTGCTGCCGTCGCAGAGCATTCGACAGGATGCCTACGGCGCCACGCAGCTGCTGCGCCTCGAAGATGCGCTCGCGCCGCTCGGCCGGCTGGAACCGACGCAGCCGACCGTGCGCCCGAGCGTGCGCGTTCCGATGCGCTGGGGCGGGTCGATCACCGATCTCACGTTCGACGACGCGTCGCAGGCGTATCGCTATTCCTACGTGAACACGCGCGGCATTCAGCAGAACGTCTGGATCAACACGCCGGCCAGCTTCAAGCGATCGCTCGAACGCCTCGGCCGCTACAACGTGCGCGGCATCACGCTGCGCGGCCTCGACACGGTCACGCACGGCGACGATATCGCGCAGATCTTCACCGCCTTCGCCGAGGGGCGCTTAACGGCGTTGAACCTGCCAGCGCCGAATCTGGCGATCTCCGGGGCAGGCAACGCCATCGAAGTGCGGCTCGATCAGGCGATCGAAGTGCAGGCGCCGGCGGAGGCGGGCGAGCACGCGCTGGCGCTGACGTTCAGGACCAGCCGCGCGCTGCCGATGCCGGCCGAGCCGCTGCGCGTGGCGGCGGACGCGCCGGAAATCGCAGCATCGACGACGCCGTCGACGACCATCCCCGGCGCGGTGTTCGAGCTCGGCGGCCACACCGCCAGCCTGACGCACCTGGCGCAGATGCAGAGCAGCGGCATGACGTGGGTGCGCTTCCCGGTCGTCGGCTTCGCGCTGCCGACGGAGCTGATCGCCGAGGCCAAAGCGGCCGGCTTGAAGGTGTTGATCGAGGCGATGGGCAACCCGGGGCAGGTGCTCGACGAGTCGTATCAACGGGAATGGACGCAGCACCTGGCCAAACTCGCCGCCGCCGGCGCGGATGCCATCGAGGTGTGGGACGAGCCGAACCACGAAGGAAGCTGGCCGACGGGATCGATCAGCGGCGCGCGTTATGCCGCTCTGTTAAAGCTGGCGCACGCAGCGATCAAGGCCGCCAATCCGAACACGCTCGTCGTCAGCGCCGGCCTGGTCGCCAGCGAGGCGTTCGGCGGCGGCTGCTCGCAGAACGGCTGCGACGACGTGATGTTCCTGTTGCAGATGGCCGCCGCCGGCGCGCAGGAGCACCTCGACTGCGTCGGCGCGCACTTCATCACCGGATTTTCCTCACCGAGCATCCCCGTCGGCGCGGCGCGCACGCCGCAGTTCGCCGCGATGCGCGACCAGTACTTCCGGGCATTCGGCGGCGCGCGCAGCGTGTGCTTCACCGAGCTGGGCTACGTGTCGGCGGAGGGATTCAGCGGCGGCATGCCCGGCAATTACGCATGGGCGACGGCCACCACGGCCGCCCAGCAGGCGCAGTGGCTGGCCGAGGCCGCCAAGCTTTCGCATGAAACGGGCAAAGTGCGCCTGATGATCGTCTGGAACGTCGACTCCACGCTGTGGGTGGCCGGCGACTCCGGCGACCCGCAGGCCGGCTACGCCATTCTGCGACCGGACGGCAGCTGCCCGGCCTGTGAAACGCTGCGCGGCGTGATGACGAGCCAGTAATGCCCTCTCGGCAAGGGTGCATCCGCCTGGCGGGCCGTCAGTTAAGATTCGGCCCACAGGTGAACATGAATACCGATCCCAATTCATCGCGCAGTCGACGACAGATGCTCACCATCCTCGTCGTCGTCGCCGCTCTGGTGCTGGCCGTGGTGCTGGTCATCTTCGGCATCAATCGGCTTTCGCAGACGCTGGGCGGAGGATCGACCGCGACGCAGAACGCCACGCCTTTCGTGCCGAAAGTGACGATCCTGGCGCCGAACGTGGATGCCGGCGCGCCGCAGGCGGAAGCCGCCGCCACGCCGAACGCCCCGGAAGCCGCCGCACCGCCGGCCGCCGATGGATCGGGCGCGGCCGCACCCGCGACGGAAGCTGCCACCAAGCCTCCGGCCGCAACGATGGACCCGCGCGGCAAAGTCGAGGGCATCGACGACTTCGTCTGCCCGAATCCGCGGCCGGCCACCACGTCGTTCGGCTACGGCATCCAGAGCAACTGGTCCGTCGGCGACATCGGCATGTTCAATTCGATCATGGCGGAACAGCTGAAGGTCAACTGGACCAAGGCGCAGGTGCGCTGGAACGAATATGAATCCGCCCCGGGCAAGGACGAGCTCTACAAGTGGCAGCTCATGGACGCGTTCATGGGCGACGCCAACAAAAAGGGCCTGAACATCCTGCTCGGCGTGATCGACGCGCCGCAGCATCTGCGCTCGGTGGCCGATCCCGGGCTGCTCGGCCCGCCGGACGACTTCCAGCAGGCAGCGCGCTTCTTCCAGCGCATCACCGCGCGCTACAAGGGCTGCGTGCAGGCGATCGAGGTGTGGAACGAAATGAACCTCGACCGCGAATGGCGCATCCCGTCCGGCAAAATCGCCGCCGAGGACTACGTGCGCTTCCTCGACGCCGTGGCGCCCGCCATCCGCGAAATCGACCCGGCCATCGTCATCGTCATGGGCGCGCTGTCGCCCACCGGCGCTTC
>JBIIIA010000180.1:0-6639 GCA_044235195.1 Thermoflexales bacterium | reverse complement strand
CTTCGACGTCGTCGCACTGCACCGCTGGTTCAAACGCCTGTCGCCCGCCGCGCTGCAGTCTCAGCCGCAGCTCGCCCTCGACGCCGCCTGGCTGGCCACCTTCACCCATTCGCCCGACACGCTGGCCCGGCAGAAAGAAGCCGCCGCCGCCGTGCGCAGCTTCCCGGCCGATGCCCCGGCACCGCCGAACGTGCGCACTGAATGGCAGGCCGAAATGTCCGTGCTGGAGTTCCTCGTCTCTCGAGAGGAATATGACGAGGCCGAAAGCCTCGGCCTCTATGTGCGCGCCGCCGCTGCGCCACGCTCGCCCGACGGACTGGCCGAGGCATATCTATCGAACATCACCGCCCACGTGACCGGGATCGAAATATCCGTGTCCGAACGTACGGCCGCGTTCGAACGCTCCGTGGCCGTCAGCCGCCGGCTCGGCTTCACCCACCTGGCGCTCGAATCCCTCCTCACCCGCGCACTGCTCTTCTGGCAGAACCTCGACCTCGCGCGCGCGCTGCTCACCTGCGACGAAGCCATCGCCGTCGCCGAACTCGATCACTGGCAGCTCAGCCACCTCACCGCCATCGCGCTCTGCGTCCGCGCCGATGCCCTCTACTACCTCGACCGCATCGACGAGGCCCGCGCAGCCTACCGACGCACCGCCGACATCGCCGCCCGCATCCACCCGGCCGCCCCGGTCGATTACTGGGTGCACGTCGGCCGGACGCTGTGCGACCTCGCCTCGCATGCGCCGCACGCCGCGCCCGACGACGCCGAAGATGAGCGATTGTTCACCGCGGACGGCCGCCGCCTGCACCCCGGCTTTTTCTCGCGCAGCATCTGGATGCGCATCCAGCGCGACATGCGCCTCGGCCGCATCGACCGCCTCGACGCCACGGCCGCACACCTCCCCATGTCGCCGGCCGACGTCGTCCCGGGGACGCGCGACACGCTCGGGCTGGCCGTCTTCGCGCATGCGATTTTCACCGACCGCGCCGACGCCGCCGCACTCCCTGCACTGGGGACGTTCTGCGCCCATCTCGACGACTTCGGCCACAGCTGGTTCGCCCTGCACGCGCGCATTCTGCAGGTGCTGCTGCTCGATCGACTCGGCCGCCGCGACGAAGCCCGCCCTCTTCTGCGCAGGATCCTGGCGGACGCCGAACGCAGCCGCGGCATCCGCTTCCTCCTGGATTACCCCCAGCTGGCCCCGCTGCTCGCCGAAGAAAACACGCTCTTCGCCCAGTCGCTGCGCTCCCGCATGCCGTCACCCGACGGCTCGCGCCCGCATCCCTTCGGCCTCAGCGACCGCGAAGTCGAAATCCTGCGCCTGCTCGCCGCCGGCCGGGAAAAGAAAAAGATCGCCAGCGCACTGGCGATCTCCATCGGCACGCTGAACGTGCACACCAACAACCTCTACCGCAAGCTCGGCGTCCACTCCCGCGCCGAAGCGGTACGCGCTGCGCGGGCGATGGGAATCGGGGCGGAGGGGGATAGTGATAGTGGATAGTGATAGTGGATAGTGATAGTGGATAGTAGATGGCTACCCGGCACTATCACTATCCACTATCACTTCTCCTACCGCAGCATCGGCACCACCGGCAGCCAGTAGCTGCGCAGAATTGCCGTGCTCAGCGCATACAGCCCCATCGGCCGCGAAGTCACCCGCACTTGCCCCGCCTCGTAGTTCTGGCCGGGGACGAGCGACCACTTGCCCGCCGTCATCGTCCATCGATACAGCCACGGCTGCTCACCGTTCGGCACCACTCCCGGATCCACCGGCAGCGTGATCGTCACCGGGTTCGCCAGCGTCGCCAGCGGCTCACCATTCAGCAGCGCATCCAGCCGGAACGAATGCATCAGCACCGTTCCAGGCACGCTCGACTCCGGCGGCGCCGGCGTCATCGTGATCACCAGCGTCCCGCTCACCCCCTGCGGCGGAATCACGATCACGATCCCGTTCACCGTCGTGATCTCCGCTCCCGTGTTCCCGTCGACCTCCACACGGATCGGCGCCACGTAGCGAAACGCCTGCGCCGCCGTCTGGCTCCCGCTCTCCGTCTCCACCGTGATGTCCGCCGTCGTCCCGTCTTCCCCGGCCGGCATCACGAAGTCGATCCGCGTGTCCCCCGTCGGCGTAAACGGCACCGACACGTTCGCGATGCTGTTGCTCACGCGCACCGCCGTCGCCACGCTGAACCCGCTCCCGAACAGCGACACCGGCATTCCGCCGGCCGGCACGCCGATGTTCGGCCACACCACCCCGATCGTCGCCAGCGGCGCCGCCACCGTCACCACGATCGTATAGACCTTGGTGATCGTGAGGTCGGGGGCAGTAATCGTGATCGTGATGGTCGTCGTGCCGGACGCCGCGAGCGCGCAGTCCGACGGCGACGCGTTCCCCGGCGTGCACGACCCCGCCGTAGACGCAACCGCCACCGTCGCGCTCACGTCGTTCGCCGTCGCCGTCACCGCCGCCGTCGTCGTCCCATTCGGCATCGCCGCCGCATAGCTCGTCGTGCTCGACACGAACGCCGGCTTCAGCGTCCCCGGCGCGATCGCCAGATCCCCCAGCGCCGCGTCCGACGACGCACCCGGCGGCGCCACCGTCACCACAAGGACATACTCCTGCTTCGTCACGCCATCGGCCGCCGTCACCGTCACCGTGATCGTCGTCGTCCCCGACGATGCGATCGGACACGTCGCCCCGGTGCACGCCCCGGCCGTCGACGCATACGACGTCACCGCACCGGAGTTATTCACCGTCGCCGTCACCGCCATCGACGTCGTGCCGTCCGGCACCATCGCCGAATACTCGGTCGTGCCCGACACGAACGCCGGCTTCAGCGTCCCCGGCGCGATCGCCAGCGCGCTCAGCATCGCGTCCGACGACGCGCCCGCCGCCGTCACCGTCACCACGAGGACATACTCCTGCTTCGTCACGCCATCGGCTGCCGTCACCGTCACCGTGATCGTCGTCGTGCCTGACGCCGCGATCGAGCAGTCGTTGCCGTATGTGCCGGTGCATGCCCCGGCCGTCGACGCAAACGTCACCGTCTGCTCATTCTGCACTTTTTCGAAGAACACCCGCTCGAGCGTCGTCCCCGCTGGTGCATCCACTGCGTAAGCCAGCGTCGTGCTCACGTAGCTCGGCGTCATCGTGCCGCTCATCACATCGAGGGAAGCCAGTCCGGCGTCGCTCGACGCGCCCGCCGGGGCAACGGTCACGAGAATCACATATTCGCGCACGAGGCCGTTCGCCGCCGTCACCGTCACGGTGAGCGCGGTCGTTCCGATGGCGGTGACGGGGCAGTTGCCGCCGGTGCACGCCCCGGCCGTCGACGCGTACGCCAGGGACGCACCTGCCTTGGCCGCCGTAGCCGTCACCGTGACGGCGTTCGTGCCGTTCGGCACCGTGGCCGCATACTGCAGCGTGCTCGACACGAACGTCGGATTCAGCGTCCCCGGCGAGATCGCCAGCGCGCTCAGTGGCGTCGACGGGCCGATCACCAGCGTCGGCTGGCGAATGATGTACTTCGAGAACTGCGTCTTCGGCCACTCACCCCAGCAGTACACCTCGCCGCTGCCCGTCAACGCGCACGTGCGGTTGTACATCGTCACGATGTCGACCACGTCGCTCATCCGTCCGCCGTTGGGCAAGCCGAACACGGACGGCGAAATCACCGACATCATGCGCGGCACATACATGCCCCACGAACCGGTGAAGCCCACCGCCTCACCGTTGCCAGCGGCGTAGTACGTCGTGTTGCCCGAACACCACACATGGCCATCGCTCGTGCGCGCACAGCCGTTCTCCAGCGACGGCGCCGTCTGCACGACGCCGGTCAGGATGGCGTTCGTGCCGGTCACCGTCGCCGTCAACGCCTTCACCGCCACCGCGTACTGTTCATAGGCGGGGATGCCATTCATGCCAAAGCCCCAACAGAACTGCATGCCGTTCTTCACCACGCAGGTGTTCTTCAGCCCGGACGCGATCTCGTCCACCGCGCCCATCGTGCCCGCGCCGCCCGGCCCCTTCACCGCGGTCGGCGTGCTCTGCGAAATGACGCTGCCCACGTTCAGGTAGTCGACGCTCTGCTGTGTCCAGTCGTTGTCGCCCCAGCAGTAGGTCTGCGACGTGGTCGTCGCGCAGGTTTGGAAGCGGCCGGCGGCCACCTTCTTCACGCCGCTCAGCCCGGGCACTTTCGTCGCCGCCCACGACGCATAGCTGAACGTGTCCGCCATGCGGCCCCAGCAATACAAATCGCCGTTCGCCGTGTCGCCGTTCACCACCGCACAGGTGTGGTTGTAGCCGACGGAAATCTGCGTCACGTTCGACAACACCCCGCCGACGTCGAGCCGGTTCGTCCCGGTGGCCACCCGCACGCTGACCGGCATATCCGAATCGGCACCATCGCCGGCGCCGAGGTTGCCGCCGGCGTACGCACCGCTCATTCCCCAGCACTTCACGGTGCGATCCTCCATCAGCGCACAGCGGAAGTTGGCGTCGCTAACGCCGACGTCGGTCACGCCGCTCACGCCGACGAGTTCGCTCACGACGCCGCTGCCCTGAACGCACAGCACGCGCCCTTCGGTGCTCACCGCACAGGTGTCGGTCCTCGCAGGGCTGAATATCGTGCCCAGCGATTTCACCGCAGCGTCGTAGACCGGCATCGGCTTGCGCGTCACCTTGATCGTCGTCACCACGCCGCCCACCGTCACGGTGATGGTGTTTTCCCCGACGCGAATCCAGCATTGGCTGCTAAAACAGGCGCCGTGCGTCGAGCTGAACGTCGTCTGCACGAACCCGTCCACCGTCGGGTTCACCGAGACCTGGTCCACGTCGTATCCCACGTCCTCCGCAGTGTAGCGCTTCGTCGTCGAGATGAACGTCGGTGCCAGCATCAGCGGAACCGAAGCGTTGTCCAGCAACTGCAGCCCGGTCAGCGGGGTGTACGCCGGCCGCGTCACCGTCAGCACCGTCGTCGACGTCGCGCCGCCTTCTTCGGCCTGCGACACAATCGTGATGACGGTGCTTCCCTCTGGAATCGTGCATGCGTGCACGCCGCCGCCGAACGGACAGACGCCGCCGCTGATCTCGACGGTCACCTTCGCGCTTGCACCGATGCCATCGGCCGTCACGTCCAGCGTGCCGGTGCTCGCCGGAACGGCGGCGGTGTAACTCTTCGTCGTCGAGATGAACGACGGCGTCAGCGTACCGACGCTGAGCGACAACTGGCTCAGCCGCGGGTCGGTCGATCCAGGATCGCGCTGAATGACGAAGTAGTAGTCCTTCGTCGTCGTGGTGTCGGCGGCGGTCACAGTGACGGTGTAATAGTTCGCGCCACCGCGCACCGGGCATACCCAGCTCGTACAGGCACCGCCGGACGACGCCACCACCCTCAAGGCACCGCCGTCGGTCGTCGCCGCAGACACCGTCACCGTCGTGATGTTGCTCGGCATGACCGAGTACGGACCAGCGCTGGTCGTGTACGACGTAGTGTTCGCCGCGAACGTCGGAGCCAGCGTCATGGGGATGAGTCCCACACCCGGCACGGTCAACGTCAACGCCAAGCTGCTCAGCGTGGCGTCGTTCGACGGGCCAGCCGCCTCCACGCGCGCCGCCGGCTGCTGAGTCACCAGCGTCGCCGCAGCCACGGCTACCGCCGTCACTGCGCGCAACGCTCTCCCATAGATCGTCCAATTCGGTCGGCTCATCCGTATCTCCTTACTAATCGCGAAATCGTGTTCAGCACCGTTTTCACGGTGCAACGAACAATTCCGCAAGAATAAGGAGCGATCTCCCCTGCGCATATCCACCGCAAGGGATGATCGAGGGATGATTAAAGGATGACCGTCGCCCCCTGGGTCCTCGAGACCGTGGGAAAGCATGGGGCGCCACACCGCAGGTTGAATCTAGCTCGAACAGTTGCGTGAGGCAGTGTTACTGACCTCGAATACAAGGACGAGACTTTCTTCTCGTGCGAGCACGGTTCAGACGATCCACAAGGAGAACGGGGACATGACAACGAAAGGCTATGTGTGTGGAATCGATGTCGGCTCGGAGAAGCTCGACGTCGCGCTGTGTCGCAATACGAAGCTTGTCCGAACGTGGACGGAAACTCTTCGAATTGGCTGCCGAGGGTTGACAGCGAACATAGTTGCCCTCCCCTCGATTTCGTTTTGACTCGGAACGTGCAACACTTTTGCCGGTGACGCAAAATTTCAGCGAAGAGGGGGAAGCGAGGCGGAGGGGGGAGAGTGATAGTGGATAGTGATAGTGGATAGCAGATGGCTACCCTGCACTATCACTATCCACTATCGACTCTCCTACTGCAGCACCGGCACCACCGGGAACCAGTAGCTGCGCAGGAGCGCCGTGCTCAGCGCATACACGCCCATCGGCCGCAGACCTACCGTCACCACTTTCGTGCTGGCATCGTAGGACTGGCCGGCGACGAGCGTCCAGCGGCCGCTGGCCAGAGAAGTGAGGGGAGAGGAGTGAGAAGTGAGAGCACTCCGCTCTTCCTCTCTTTCCTCACTCCTCTTCCCTCTTTCCTCTCCCCCGATCCACTGATACAGCCACGGCCGCTCGCCGTTCGGCACGATCGCCGGGTCCACCGGCAGCTGGATCGTCACCGGATTCGT
>JBIIIA010000179.1:0-6644 GCA_044235195.1 Thermoflexales bacterium | reverse complement strand
GTCGTGCGAGCAACACCGCTTCCGGCAGCGTGGAAATTCTGCGAGACTGCGTGGCCATGTCGCCCTTCGTCAGCGTCGCCGGACCTGCCGCGGCCACAAGATCTGCGGCGAATTCGGCATCCGTCGAGGTATGCATCGTCAGGTGCTGAATAATTTCGCTCGACGGTGCAATGCAGGCCGTGTCGAGTGTGGCATCCACGAGGTTGTTGGCGTCCAGCCAGCAGGCTGCCTGAGTGCGCATCGTGTGCAGCACTTCTGCATCACGCGTTTGTGCAAGCTGCGCCAATAGAAAACGTCGCAGCACCGGATGCACTCGATAGCTCGCCAGTCCGTGGGAACATGCGACGCCGAAGGGTGCGATCAGCCCACAGGTGGATGCGACTGCGTCTTTGAGGATCTTGGCATGATCGGCGTGCGTCGCCGGCGCAGCGAGTTTGCATAGCCCGATGAAAAGCAGCGGCAGGAACGATGTATCGACAAGCAGTGTGCGCAGCGCGTCGGGCAAGGCGGCGATGACTTCGTGTTCGACAAAGGTGGCCAGGTCGTCGCTCGAATCGTGCAGAAGGAAGGAGTTGCCGCTCTCTGGTTCGTAATGGCGAAGCAAGTGATTGATCAGCACGAGGATAGCCGGCCAGCCTTCTGCGAATCGCTGGATGTCGGAAATCTGTGCAGCGTCGAGTTTGGCGATTCGGCTTTGCTGCACGAACACGACGAATTCGGCGGCGTCGAAGCTCAGATCGCGCTGAAAGAGGCTGAGCACTGCTGCCTGGAGGGTCAGGCGGCTGATGTCCAGCGGCAGTGGCGTGCGCGAAAGGAGGACCAGGTGCAGGTTCGGCGGGCAGTGTTCGAGCAGTGCTTGAACGAAGGCCAGCGCCGCGCTGTCGTGCAGGAGATGAAAATCGTCCAATACGAGCACGATGGGCCGTGCATGATGCGCGATCGCGCTGCAGATTTGGTGGGCCGCCGTGAAGGCCGGTTCGTGCACATCCTGCACGATCGTATGCACGCCGTCGATCGACGTGAGCAGCGCGACGAGCTGCGGTACGACGGCAGCGGTCGAGTCGTCATGACGTTCGAATGTGCCCCAGCGGACCGACGGTCGTTCGGCGTCTGAGAGTTGAGCAAGTTCGCGCGTCCACAACGCGGCCATCGTGCTTTTGCCGAAACCCGCCGGCGCCGTAATTCGGATCAAGCGGTGCGTTCGCCAATCCTGCAATTGTCGAATCAGGCGCGGCCTCGGAATGAGGTCACTGCGCAGGCTTGGCGGGGAACTGTGCATGTGTGTTTGGAGCAGGGCCCAGAGGATTTGCCGGTCAACCAGTGACGGCCGCTGCACTGTTTTGCTTCTGTATCTCTTTCGGAATCATCACCTGTGACTGAATCATCAACTTCAATCATCAAGATGACGATTGTCGAAGTCTAGTCGAATTTTTATTCTGTACTGCATGCATTACAAGCGGTTCGATCGATGGACCTTCGTCACATCATTGCTGGCGTGCGTCGCTCTCGCTGCGACCGTCATATTCATGACATGGTCGCAGCCGGTGGAAGTGACACCGGAGCTGGAGCTGCGTGCGGCATGGAGCGCGGCAACTGCCACGGATTCATTCGAATTCACGACGGAACTGGAGCAGACGACGCATCCGGCGCCGAGCCTGGCGAACGTCGGCCGATCGAGCCGCACCGAATCCATGCACATGAAGGGCTCCGTGGACCGCCGAACACAGGAGATGCATATGACGCTGGCCAAGGATGCTCTGGCCGGTCCGGGTGAGGCACTCGAGGTGCGTGTGCGCAACGGAGTATCCGAGGGCCGTGTGAGCGGCGGGGCGTGGCAGCAGGTGGACACAGGGATGGAAACGCTTGCTCCCAGCGGCGACATGTTTGCATTCGTCGATGCGGCCATGAATGTCACGCGGACGGCGCAGTCGTTTTCCTTCGACATCGATGGTGCGAAGCTGTCCGACCGCATCCGTGATGATCTAGCAAAGCAGATGCGGCAGCGTGGGGAACTGCCGCCGGGGGTGAGTGTGGATACGCCGCTGGCGCTGCGCGGCGCCTTGGGCCGTGCGCAGGTATGGCTGGATGACGTCGGCTACCCGGTTCGGATGAAAACCGAGCTGACGTTGCCGGCGCAGAAGAATGGCGAGCGCAGCGTCGTTCGATTCTCCACTCGATTTGACAACTATCAGGGCGGGCCGGCCACGGCGCTGTTCGGAATGACCTTGCCTGGGCGGCTGCAGGCGCTGCGCAGGCAGGCCGGGTCGCCGGAAGGCATTGCAGCGGCGGGGACGCTGGCGCTGACGGCGGCACTGGGCATCGCCTTCGCGGCTGTGGTGAATGCGGCGCGGCGCTCGCGGCGGGTGCGCACGGCTGCAATCGGTGTGGTGATCGGAGTGATGACCGGCGGGCCGCTGCTGCAAACGCAGCTGGTGCATGCGGCGAATGAGCGCGCGCAGGCGCGCACGGTGCAGCAAAAGAGCGCTGAAAAATCGCGCGTCGCCGCCGATGCGGTGAAGGCGAGCCTGACGTCAAACACTTGGGCGCCAAATGCGGATCCTCTGGCGGACGCAGTTTCCCCTGAAGAGCCGGTGGCTGCGCCCGTCGCTGTCGATGAGCCGCTTCCAATGGTGGCCGCCCGCAGCGCGTCGGAGGTCACATCGGTGGACAACTCTGATGCGGACGGTGATGGGTTGACTGCCACGCAGGAAGAGCGGCTAGGCACCGACCCGAACGCCGCTGACACGGACGGCGACATGATTCCCGACGGCACGGAGGTCGTAGGGTTTGCCTTCAACGGCCGAACTTGGTACACCGATCCGACTGCCTTGGATACGAACAGCGACGGCAGAACCGATGCCAGCGAATGCGCGGCGCGCATTCAGAGCAACACTGCGGCGTGCAGCGATACCGACGGAGACGGCATTCCTGACGCTTTCGACGACGACGACGACAACGACGGCGTGCGCGACGACGTCGATGTGTCGCCGCTGCGCGTGATGGGCGCAAACGGCACCGGCAGCGGGACGCGGCAGCCGTTTAATGCAAACCACCCACTGCAGCTTGGAATCGACAATTTGCAGGTCGATCCGGCCACGGGCGCGGGCTATCGCACCTTTGTGGATTTTCAGCTGCGTCCGCTGACCACCTCGCATCTGACGCAGGAATTCAACGTATTCGACTGGCCGAGCGGCGATGATCTCGGACAGATTCAACGATCGATCACCGACTCAGTCACCGGGCAGACGAATACCGTATTTTCGACCTTCTATCCGGATGGAGACGCGCGCAACGACAACGGCGATCTGCGGCTCGTTCCGATGCTGGCGGTGCGCATGAGTGGCGCATCACTCCCGGTGCCGTACACGCAGCCGTCGGTGAGCCAGGAATTCGAAGGCAACGGTATGACCGGCACTATACAGATCGTGCCAAACGGAGCGAGTGTCACGCAATCCTTCGTGACGGTAACGATTCACGCACCCTCCGCGAACTCCTTCAGAATCGAATTGGCGTCAGGAGACTGTGGCGCATTTACCGCAGTGTATGTATATACGGGGACAAGCTACGTGGTAGCTGACGACTCCTACACATATACGGTCCCAATGCGCGCCACGGAATTGGCGGATGGTGGGCATGTTTTGGTGGTTACACCCTTTCGGGGATTGCAGGTGGGCGTGGATCCGGAACCGGCCGTGTGTCTGCCGCTCGTCGACATTCCGAACGGAGCGAACGTCGACCAGATGATCGACTCCGATTTTTTTACACCGTACGGCGTGTCGCTGCGCGACGTGAGCGCCGAC
The DNA here is from genome assembly GCA_044235195.1 of Thermoflexales bacterium. Taxonomy (GTDB): domain Bacteria; phylum Chloroflexota; class Anaerolineae; order J036; family Brachytrichaceae; genus CANJQH01. The sequence continues at coordinate 2,844 of JBIIIA010000179.1, read as the reverse complement.
ACGGTTGAAGCGTATGTCCCCATCGTTTCTGTGAAGGACGCCTATACCAACGACCGTGTGGCCTTCAGTGCGCGCATGCCGTACTGGCCGGACGATCCGACGGAATGGGGCAGCTACCATGAAGTTCGTCTGGTCTGGCTGCTGATGCTGCTCGGTGACGGTGGAGGAACGTCGATCGTTCAGGTGTACAACGACGATTGGGTGCTGACGGGCATGTCCGTGACGGAGGACCGTGGCACGGATGTGGCGATTGCGTTCGAAGATCCGGCGACGGATGCGGATCGAGAGAGCAGTCAGCCTCTGCATGCGCTCGCGAACGGACTGGCGTTGACGTTCCTTGCCGCCCGCGACAGCGATGCCAACGGCGTCCGCGACGTCACCATTCCGACGATCCGTTCGAACTTCGACAGCGGTTCGAACAGCACAGTCTCGTCTGAGCAGCGCTGGAATCTTCCTGCCAACGCATTTCGCGTGTCGACGTATTCGTACAGCAACAGTGATGAGCAGATCAAAATCTCTTCGGAGGAGACACCTGCGCTCCTGAATGCGCACTTTCTGACATCCGGAAATCCAGTGAGCAGCGCGCCGCTTCTGCTGTACGCGCGCGAGGTTCGTTCTCGATCCATTGAGTTTGCCCAGGCAGCTGCGTCTACCAGTGCGTTGCTGATGGTCGACATGAATCCCTCCAGCGTGCCGCAGCAGACGATCGTCAGCCTGAACTGGGCGCCGTATCGCTACGTGAACGGCGAGTGGCAATCGTATCCAATAGACGAATGGGCGACGAAGCTGGCGAGTGATTTCGAGACTCGCTTCGTCGACCAATCCGATACACGTCGGCCTGCTCTGATATTGCTCCTGCAGGGTACCTATCTGTCTTTGTCGAGTGGCAGCTCGAATCCGTTGCTCGAAGAAGGCGGACGATTCATAGCGGGTGAGGAGTCGGAGCTGGACAGTGCAATCGGCGAAGCGAGTGTTACTCTGTTGGATCCAGGGCTTCTGGTTCAGAATTACCTCGATCCGATGGCACTGGCGTTGTACGAAGCGGCGTTCCAATCCGATCTGGCGTTGGAATCGGCTTCGTCGGTAACAGCGGCGGAGGCGGAAGAGGCCATCACAGAAATTTTGGCGGGCGTGGCCTATGACACGAAGAGAATTTCAAAAAGCCTCAACCTGATTTATGCCAAATATCAACTCACTGCGACGAAATACGCAGCCGAATTCGCGGTGGGCGCGATCGTGCTCATTGCCGTACTGGGCACCGTCGGCGGAATTTACGGCGATGTGCTGGACGTATATACGGGCGTTTCGCATGCGATCGGCGTAACGATGGGCGTGACGAGAATCGTGAGGTTTTATCAACACGCCGTCGATACGGTCTTCAAAAGCAACGCGTTGACCGAATTTATTCTGGGAGCAGAGAGAGCGCAGAAACTAGCCGAAAACATGCCCGAGTTTTTTCTCGTGCTGCAAATTGGGGCCACGTGGGGATTGGCGTTCGCTCAGATGGCGATGAGTCACGTTGCCTTCGGCTCGGCAGCATTTTTCGACATCGCAGCGAACGCTGTAGCGGCCACCATTACAGCGGTGATCATGTATGCGATCTTTTTTATTCCTGGTTTCGGTCCGGTGCTGCAGTCTGTGATACAGCTCATCGACGGCGTGATGTTCGCCGTCTGCTGGGCGCTCGACAAAGCTGACGTCGCGAATCGCAACGGCGTCGCATTCGGCGAAACGGATTTCGGCAGGCGTTTTTGTCAGGGCATCTCCGGACTGCTTAAGGAGTTCATCAAGAACTTTATCTACTCGCGTCGTTCGCTCGTCGGCAACCTGAACAGCGACGATCGTCTGCAGTTTCCGAATCTGGGTGACATGTTCACACTCGTCGATCCGAGCGTCGGAACGGTCGTCGGTGCGGATGCGTCGGTCCGTCTCGACGTCGAGAACACGATACAACTGAATACCGTCTATCACAGCGCCGAGGAAATCGACGCCGCGATCGTTCCGTTGGGAATCGATCCACTGGCAATCCCATGGCTATGGCAATACAACACGGACAATCTGAAGAGATCCCATTTCGTCTATGAACTGCAGCTCGAGAACAGGCAGGCTGACCTGCACGAGGATCTCGAGCTGGGCGGCGCTGGAGACTGGGAAAGTGTCGAAGGGGGAAGCACCCCGCGCTTCAAGATTGAGCGCAGCGCACAGATCACGTCTCGCGAAATACTGGTGCAGACCGGCGTGAACCGCGAGTTGCCGGTCGGGCTGGCGGAAGGACAGGTCGTACCTGCACAGCAGTGTTTCCCGATCCCCATTCTTCCATATTCGATGTGCAGCATCGTCGCGGACAAGGCCACGACGTTCTTGCCGCTGGGAAGTGTGCTGCGCTACGACGTGCTCCCGACGACCTTCGACAGCTTCGTCGCGACCACGCCGACCAGCAATACAGCGGGGGGCGCCGACGGTGGTTACACGCTCACCTGGGCGAAGGACGGCGACCTGCCGTTTGCGCGCCAAAAGGATGCGGACGGCGACGGCCTGCGCAACATCGTCGACGGCGGCAATGACCCGAATGACAATCGTTGGGATTCTGACGGCGACGGAATGTCGGATTACGTCGAGCTGCAGCTCGGCACCGATCCTGTGCGGGCGGACACCGACAACGACGGCGTCCAGGATCGTGCCGAAATTGTGCTTAACACCAACCCACGCCTGACGGATACCGACGGCGATGGCCTGACCGACAAGCAGGAGATCGACGGCTGGGAGTTCGTCTACGACATTACGGCCGCTGGCCAGTTGAGAAGTTGGGTGACCTCCGATCCGCTGTCGATCGACGGCGACGGC
>JBIIIA010000010.1:0-20655 GCA_044235195.1 Thermoflexales bacterium | reverse complement strand
GCCGACGCCGCGGAATTCGCCGCGGAGTGGAAGCCGTTCGAAGAGGCGTTGACGAAGGAAATCGCCGAGGCGCGCGAGCGCGTCGCCGCGGTGAAGCACACGCAGCGCGATCTGTCGACGATCGCCAATCTCGTGGCGTCACTCGGCGTGGACGGCCATCGCGCCGACCTGGTAATCCTGCGTGCGTCGCGCGCGCACGCGGCGTTGATGGGCCGCACCGAGATCACCGACCAGGACATTCTGCTCGCCGCCGAGTTGGCGCTGCCGCATCGACTCAAGCGCCATCCGTTCCAGGACACCGAGCACGCCATGCAGGTGCTGAGCGAAAAGCTGCAGCAGATCGAAGATCAGCAGCAGCAGCAGGCGTCCACACAGCAGCAGAACCAGCAGCAGCAGGACGGCTCGGCAAAAAAAGCGAAGCGGGGCTGAACGAAAATTCGGAGAACACCCAGAGTCCTGCGGAAGCCATGCCGCAGTCAGCCCCGGCGGCCCCTCAGAGCGCGCAGGACTTTCAGGGTGGGCAGCAGACCAAGATCGGCGCCGAGTTCACCACGCGCAAGCTGAACACGCCGCTGGACAAAATGACGCGCACGAGCGCGGGCAAGCGCAGCACGACGCGCACCGAGCGCAAGCGCGGCCGCTACATCAAGGCCCTGCCGATGCGCGGCAAGCCGGAGGATCTGGCGTTCGACGCCACGCTGCGCGCGGCGGCGGTGCATCAGAAGCGGCGGCGCGCCGAGGCCGCGGAGGCGGCCGAATCGACGCCGGCCGGTGAGCCGACGCCGCAGAAGGAGATGGCCTTCCTCGTGCGCCGGCCCGACCTGCGCAAGAAGCTGCGTGTGCGCCGCGCGGCGAACCTGATCATGTTCGCCGTGGACGCGTCGTGGAGCATGGCGGTGGCCGAGCGCATGATGGCGACCAAGGGCGCGATCATGTCGCTGCTGACCGACGCGTATCAGCGTCGCGACCGCGTCGGGCTGGTGGTGTTCCAGAAGGCGACGGCCACGCTGGTGCTGCCGCCGACGTCGTCGGTGGACCTGGCGCAGCGCGCGCTGCGCGACATCCCGGTCGGCGGCAAGACGCCGCTGAGCGCCGGGCTGACGCTGTCGTTCCACGTGATTCAGCGCGAGAAGCGACTGCATCCGGAAGTGATGCCCCTGTTCATCCTCTTGACGGACGGGGCGGGCAACGTCAGCATGAGCAACCTGCCGCCGCAGACCGAGGCGCATCGCATCGCGAACCAGTATCGCGACGAGCACATTCGGTCGGTGGTGATCAACATGGAGCACGCGGCGTTCGATCAGGGATTGGCGCGCAAGCTGGCGGAGCAGATGGAAGCGCGCTGCCTGTCGCTGCGCGAGCTGCACGCCGAAGCGTTGTACGAGGCGGTCAAGCAGGAATTGAAGTAGAGCAATCGACGAGGAGATGAGATGTCGGAACAAACTGTGAAATTTTACGGAGCGATGTGGTGCGGCGACACGCGTCGGGCGCGCTCGTGGTTCGAGAAATACAAGGTCGCGTACGAGTGGATCGACGTCGACAAGAGCAAGGACGCCGAGGAATTCGTGAAGTCGGTGAACAACGGGATGCGCAGCATTCCGACGCTGATTTTCCCGGACGGTTCGCAGCTGGTGGAGCCGAGCACGAAGAAGCTCGAGGACCATGTGCGAGCGCTCGGACTGCCGATGACCGAGCCGCCGCCGGCGAATGAATACTAGCCAGCGATCGGGCTGCGTCACGGCAGCATTGATTCTGGGCGGGGCGATCATCGCGGCGGCCGTGTTGGCGGCGGCCGCGGTGTTCGGTCTCGGGCAGGCGGTGAACGACGCGCTCGACGGGCTGCGGCCGTCGCGCGTGGTGCAGACGGCGCTGCCGCTAGGCACGCCGACGATCGTGGTGCGGCCGCCGGCGGTGCTGCAGGTGCGGGCGCTGTCGGATCTAGCCACGGCGCAGACGACCATGTCCACCGTGGTCGAAGTGGAGAAGGCGCGCGTGGGCACGGTCGTGTACGAGCGGCTGGTGCTGATTGCGTGCGGCCGAGTGCGAGCCGGCGTCGATTTGTCGAAGCTGCGCGACGACGACGTGCGCGTCGACGGCGACGTCATTCACGTGCGGCTGCCGCAGGCTGTGCTGCAGGATGCCTATTTGATCGACGAAGAAGGCAAAGCGTGCACGACGCGCGTCTTCGACCGCACGAACTTGGTACTGCTGCCCGAATCGAAGGAGCTCGAAGGGCAGGCGCGGGCGCGAGCGCTGCAGGCCATTCGAGACACCGCGATCGAAAGCGGATTGCTGATCGACGCCGAGCGCAACGCGCGCACGGCCATCGAGCGCGTGCTGCTGCTGGCGGGATATCGTGAGGTGAGGTTTTTGGAAAGGTGAGGGGCGGTTGCTGTTCGGCGTCGGAATCTAGCGCACGCTGCAGGCTAGTGCTGAACGAAAGGAACGTAGATGGTTCCAACGGTCGATGCCGTCGCTATTGCGGATATGTTGCCCGCGCCGTCTCGCACTCGAACGTAAATCGTCCCGTCGCCGGAGTTCCAGATGAGAGAGTCTCGATACGGCTGCCAGCTGGAATTGATGAACCGAGGATCGTTGCTAACTTGCATCATCGAAACCCCACTGCCGCCTGCCTGGTCTTTGGCATTCAGAATAACCGTCCCGGCCGATCTTTTGCTGCGGACAGAAAGCACGGTGATATTAAGGTCAGGAGGCAATGGGTCGTAGATGATGTCATCGATGAGAGATGCACCACCGCATAGTGCGTTCCCATTCACATCACGCACTCGTCCGTAAATGAGCAACGTGGCAATTCGAAGTCCGGGATCCGAGAATGTCCATTGACGGAGCTCGGAGAACGGCATCCACTCGCCGTCGATCAGGCTGCCATCATTGCTGAGCAGAAGCAAGGTCGCTGTTCGGGCGGTGGCGCGAATATCGACCGACAGATCCGATGTGAAGCGGGCGGCATTGTCGATCGATATTACGCAGTCTTCACTTTGCGCTGTGGGCGTCGGTGGCTCATTTGGTTGTTCCGATGGTGTGACCGACGGCTGCGGGGTTGTTGTCACTGCGGGTGTCGAACTCGGCGTTCTCGTCGGCATCGGTGTTCGCGTCGAAGTTGGTGTTCTCGATGGCGTTGGCGTCGAGGTCGAGGAGGGGGTGGCTGTGGCCGTCGGCGTCGACGTAGGCATGGTGCGCATACCCGGCAGGCGCGGATGAACGAACTGCGTACTTCGTGGTGCACTCCCCGACACGCCCGTCAACCATCCTGCACAGCGCACGTCGAACTCATCGGAGCGAACACACACGGTCGCTGCACCGAGCGCTACGTCGAGAATCGGTGTGATGACTTCTGTCAGCGTGACGATGCCGTTACTGGACGGAGTGACAGTCTGTGACAGCCATCGACTGATGTCGCCCCAGCAATTCACAGCTCCATCACTCATCACCGCGCATGCGGAATCCGATCCGACCGTAATGGAGACGGCGTTGGGCGGCAGAGGCACGTTCGTGCCGTTTCTCATCACCGGATTGTCGTTGCGACCCCAGCAGCGAATGTTTCCTTGTCGAAACAGCGCACAGAACGATTGGGATTTTCCATCGATTGCCACGACGTCTTGAGCGAGTTCAGCGCGTGTTGCCGATGCACGTGAATATCCTGAGAATTCGACGGTTCCCCAGCATTGCACTTGACCGGTGTGCAGGAGTGCGCAGCTGAACTGGTTGGGAGAAATCACCTGTTTTGCGCCGGCTGCGAGGCCGAGCACCCGCGTCGGGTACGTCACGACATCCTGACTTTGCGAGTCAGCCTGACCATACCGGTTTTTGCCCCAGCACAACACATTTGAATCCACATCGATGCCGCAGATATTCTCATTGCCGACGGTGATGTCGGTGAACGTCACACCCCTGCTATCGACGATGCTCGCGTAGGCATTGAAGCCATCGAAGCTGTCCCCCCAGCATTTGACGGAGCCATTGGTGATTAGTACGCATGCCTCCGCGAAGCCGACGCGGACATGGTTCGATAGTCCGTATAGGGCGGACACTGTGTACGGGACGGCAGGGTCAACCATTCGACCCGTGGAAGCATCGACTGCATTGATATTGCCCCAGCAGGACAAAGATTGGTTGTGCATCCTGGCGCAGATCGCGCCGGGACCGCCGAACAGTTGCTGCACTCCCGTCGTCGGAGGCCCGTTCGGCCCCGGAAGCATTGGCGCGATACTGCGGTTCATTTCGACGGGGCTGGATTCCATCTCGGCATCACTTCCGGCGCCGGGTCCATTCGGACTGCCCCAGCAGTAGCCGCCTCCGCTCGCATTCCATGCACAGGAAGTGTCTTCACCGACCGTGATGCCGACGACATCGACGACGCCCGAAATCTGAACCGGCGCGCTGATGACATCGACGGCTTCATTTGTTAGCTGTCCGAAGTTGTTTGCCCCCCAGCAGAACACTTTTCCGGAGAGCCCGATTACGCACGTATTGTTTGCGCCTGACGAGATTGTCGTTGCCGTTTCAGGCAGACTGACTTGCACTGCCGACATCGAATCCTGTGTCGAGCCGTCTCCCAGCTGCCCGGAGAAATTGCTTCCCCAGCAGTGGATCTGTCCACTCGAGCTGAGTGCGCACGTATGGTACGCGCCTGCGTCGATGGCCGTGGGTGCAGGTGGAAGACCGCTGATCGGCGCAGGAACTGTTGACGAAACCGCATCGCTCCCGTCAGGGATGTCTCCATGCTGGTATCCCCAGCACTGCACTTCGCCCGAGCTGGTCGTGGCACATACATGAAAAGCTCCCACCGCCAGATTCGTGGCGGTAAACGGCAGCGCAACCGTGACAGGGGACGTCGGCATTCTCGTAACGGATTCACCGAACTGACCGTACTCGCCATAGCCCCAGCAATGGATGGTTCCATGTCCGGACAGCGCGCACATGCTGTCACTGCTGGCATCGATCCTGCTTATATTCATGGGCAGATGCGGCACGATGTTCGGCATCCTCAACGCAACGGTATTTCCGGCTTCGAATGATGGAAGCCCAAGTTGATGATGATGGTTGGAACCCCAGCAAATTACGGCGCCATTTGCATCGAGCCCGCACGTATGTAGTTGGCCTGCTGCGATTTCGACGATGTTGTTTGCTCCATCACGCACCCATACGGGTGTGTCGCTGTCGTCGATGGTCCCGTCGCCGAGCTGCAGGTTGTAATTTTGCCCCCAGCATGCAACGCGTCCATCGTCCACTCGAGCGCAAATATGACCTGAACCGATGGCAATCTGACGGTATTCCACCAATGTGGGTTGCGCGTGCAGCGTTTGCACAACATAGGCGATGCCGGCGACGACGCCCAGTAACGCGCCGGACGCCAGAAAAATTCGTCGGAACGATGCAGGGCGAAGCATTGAATCAGCCTAACGCATGAAGAAGATGTGTGCAATAGATAAATCGTAAATCTACAAAATTTCGATAGTGCATTCGAAATAACTTTGTGCAACTGTGCGCGTGACGTAGGTTTTTGCACGACGGATCTCCCGACGCATCGGGTGCATTCGCCGATAAGGGAGGATCGTTCAACAGGCAGAGAGATCCCTCCGCTTTGCCTGGTACGCCCGGAGATCGGTACGTTCAAGCCGGCAAAGCGTTCGGGATGACAGTCCGGGGGACGTACCACCCTGTCCGCGATTGTCGTTCCCTCTCCCGGAGCGTCATCCCGAACGTCTTGCCCCGTCCGTGCAGACGTTGCCACGAACGAGCCAGGGCAAGACGGAGGGATCTCTCTTTGTGTTGCATCGTCGATGATTCGAAATTTCGCCCCTTTTGGCGGATGCGTCCGGCGGGGGCGTGGCGTCGCTCCTGAGTTACACTCCGCCCCCATGGCACTCACGGAAAAAGAAATCATCGAGAAAAGCAGGGAATACACCCTGTTCGAATGGAGCATGCAGGGCGGCTACACGCCGCTGACGGCCAGCCGCGCGGAAGGCGTATATTTCTGGACGGCCGACGGCAAGCGCTACATCGACTTCAATTCGCAGCTGATGAGCGTGAACATCGGACACGGCCATCCGCGCGTGAAGCAGGCGATCATCGACCAGCTCGACAAAGTGGCGTACATGAATCCGTATGCCACGACCGAAGCGCGCGCGGTGCTCGGTGAGCTGCTGGCGAACATCACGCCCGGCAACCTCAAGAAGAGCTTCTTCACGCTCGGCGGCTCCGAGGCGGTCGAGAACGCGATCAAGATCGCGCGCATGGTGAGCGGCAAGCACAAGATCCTGGCGCGCTACCGCGGCTATCACGGCGGCACCGCCGGCTCGATGACGTTGACGGGCGATCCGCGGCGCTGGGCGGCCGAGCCCGGCATTCCGGGCGTGGTGCGCTTCCCCGATCCGTACTACTATCGCTGCCGCCTGCCGATCAGCGAAGAGGCGTTCATGCAGGAATGCCTGAACCAGACCGAGGACATCATCAAGTTCGAGGGCCCGCAGAACATCGCCGCGCTGATCACCGAGACGGTCACCGGCACCAACGGCATCATCATCCCGACGACGGCGTACTATCAGGGCCTGCGCGCGCTGTGCGACAAATACGGCATCTTCCTGATCTGCGACGAAGTCATGTGCGGCTTCGGGCGCACCGGCAAGATGTTCGCCGTCGAACACTACGGCATCACGCCGGACATCATGACGATGGCGAAGGGCTTGACGAGCAGCTATCTGCCGCTGGGCAACTGCATCGTGAGCGAAGACATCGGCAAGTATTTCGACAACCACGTGCTGTGGGCCGGCCTGACGTACGGCGGCCACGCCGTGTCGTGCGCGGCGGCGATCGCGGCGGTCAACGTGCTGATCGAAGAAAAGATGGTGGAGAACGCCGCCGCCATGGGCGTCTATCTGGCGCAGCGCATGGACGAGATGAAGGAGCGCCATCCGTCGATCGGCGACGTGCGCCACATCGGCCTGTTCTCGATCTTCGAGCTGGTGAAGAACCGCGAGACGAAAGAGCCGATGGCGCCCTACAACGCGTCGGGCAAGGACATGGAAGTGATGAACATGGTGAAGAAGTATTTCAACGAGAACGGACTATTCACGTTCGTGCGCTGGAACAACTTCTTCGCCAATCCGCCTCTGTGCATCACCAAGGACCAGATCGACGAGGGCATGGCCGTCATCGACAAGGCCCTCGATATTACGGACGAGTTCGTGGTCGGATAGTAGAAAGCCGATAGTGGATAGTGATAGTAAAAACCATCACTATCCACTATTACTCTCCGCCTAGATCAGCCGCGCGAAATTCCGCTTGCCCGCCCGCAGCACACCCGGGCGGGCATCGGACTTCCAGTCGGTGACGCGTTCGCCGTCGATGCTGACGCCGCCGCCCTCAATCAGGCGCTTGGCGTCGCCCTTGCTTTTGGCGAAGCCGGCGGCGACGACGACATCGACGATGTTGCGGGCGTCGCCGAGCGCGAAGTCGGGCATTTCGTCGGGCACGTCGCCCTTCTGGAACAGCGCGATGAAGTGCTGCTCGCCCGCGGCCGCTGCGGCATCGCCGTGGAAGATCGAGACGATCTCGCGCGCCAGCTCCATCTTCACGTCGCGCGGGTTCACGCCCGCGGCGAGCTTCGCCTTCGCCGCGTCCACCTGCGCCGGCGTGTAGCGCGTGGCGAGCTCGAAGTACACCTGCAGCGCCGCGTCCGGCACGCTCATCACCTTGCCGTACATGTCCTCCGGTGAGGCCAGGATCGGGATGTGGTTGCCGAGCGACTTCGACATTTTGACGACGCCGTCGGTGCCCGGCAGGATCTTGACGAACAGCCCGATCTGCGGGCGCTGGCCGTTGGCTTCCTGCAGCTTGCGGCCGGCCGTCAGGATGTTGAACAGCTGATCGCTGCCGCCGACCTGCACATCGCACTCGAGCGCCACGGCGTCGTATCCCTGCATGAGCGCGTAGAACGTCTCGTGCAGATAGATCGGCTCGCCCTTGTCCATGCGCAGCGCGAAATTCTCGCGCGTGAGGAACTGCTGCACCGTGAAGTTCTGCGCCAGCTTGATCACGTCGAGGAAGCTCAGCCCGCCGAGCCACTCGGCATTGAAGCGCACCAGCGTCTTCTGCGGATCGAGGATGCGGAACGCCTGTTCGGCGTAGGTGCGGCCGTTGCGGGCCACGTCCTCGGCGGTGAGCAGCTCGCGCGCCTTGTTCTTGTCCGACGGGTCGCCGAGCAGGCTGGTGTAGTTGCCGATCAGGAAGACGACCTCGTGCCCCAGCTCCTGGAACTGGCGCAGCTTGCGCATCGTGATCGTGTGGCCCAGGTGCAGGTCCGACGTGCGCGGGTCGTAGCCGCAGTAGATCTTCAGCGGTTTGCCGGTGTCGCGGCTGCGCTCGAGGCGCGCGCGCAGTTCGCGCGCCATCGTGCGGGCGAGGGTTTCATCGCCGAAGTCGGTGCCCTGCATCAGCAGGGCAACTTGTTCGTCGAGTGGGAGAGTCGCGGAGTGGTGAGTCATGTGGCGTGAAAACATAGTCGATAGCAGATAGTCGATAGTGATAGAAGAGTGAGTCTGCGTCCGGACCACTATCTACCATCGACTATCGACTCTCTACTCGATCAGAACAACCCCGCCACGATCTTCTGCAGGCTCTCCGGGCTCGGGCGCAGCTTGGCGTTCGGGATGTGCGCCAGCGGCGTCTCGCCGAGGTCGTGCAGCTCGGCGAGATTCTCGCGGTTCGGGTCGACGTAGAGCAGGCCGGTGACGAACTCCTGCTTGTCGTGCGCGTCGGTCAGCAGGTGGATGGCGGCGTGCTTGTCGGTCGGGTCGTGCATCGTTTCGTCGACCTTGCGCAGGATGATCTTCGAGCCGTCGTGCAGCTCGACTTCCTTGGCCTCGCCGGCGGCGTATTCGACCTGGATTTCGGTGGCGTTGGGCACGAACTGGATGTCGTTGATGCGCTCGTCGTGTTCGCGGCCCCAGGCATAGCTCTTGGTGCTGTCGTCCTTGTTGTTGAACGTCACGCACGGGCTGATGATGTCCAGCACCGCAGTGCCGCGGTGGCGCAGGGCGGCCTTGATGAGCGGGACGACCTGCTTCGGGTCGCCGGCGAACGAGCGGGCGACGAAGCCGCAGCCGCCGATGATGGCTTCGCGGCAGAGGTCGATCGGCGGCAGTTCGTTCTTGCCGGCGTGCTTGAGCTCCTGGCCGATGTCCGAGGTGGCGCTGAACTGGCCCTTGGTGAGGCCGTAGACGCCGTTGTTCTCGATGATGTACACCATGCGCAGGTTGCGGCGCACGAGGTGCATGAACTGGCCGATGCCGATCGAGCCGGTGTCGCCGTCGCCGGAGACGCCGAGGCCCTGCAGCGAGTGATTGGCCATGAGCGCGCCCTGGGCGACCGACGGCATGCGGCCGTGCAGCGAGTTGAAGCCGAACGAGCGGCTCATGAAGTAGGCCGGCGACTTCGACGAGCAGCCGATGCCGCTGAACTTGATCAGCCCTTCCGGCTGCACGCCGAGCTCGTAGCAGGCGGTGATGATCTGCGCCGAGATCGAGTCGTGGCCGCAGCCGTTGCAGAGCGTGCTGTCGGCGCCCTTGTAGTCGGTCTTTTCGAGGCCGATGATGTTGATGGCGGCCTTCTTCGCCAGGCCCGACATCGGCATGTTCTGCGCCAGCGACGACGGTCGGTTGTCGATAGTTTGTGTCATGGGTTTGTTCTCGTGAAAACGCAGGTCGAAGCTACTTGGCGCCTTCGACGCGCTTGATGATCCATTCGGCCGAGATGGGCAGGCCGCTGTTGTTGTTGGTGCGAACGAGGCGCAGCGCGTACTCCGGCGCGTGCAGCGCCAGCAGCGAGGCGAGCTGCGCATCGGTGTTCATCTCGACGACGTGCACGCGCTCGTGGGCGGCCAGGAAGTCGCGCACCTGCTGATTCATCGGCAGGGCGCGCAGGCGCAGCAGGCTGGTCTTGACGCCCTTGCGCGCCAGCAGCTCGCGGGCTTCCTCGACGGCCGGGGTGGTGCTGCCGAAGCAGACCAGGCCGATCGACGCGCCGTCGACCATTTCGATCTGCGGCGCCGGGACCAGGCTGCGCGCGGTTTCGAACTTGCGCGTGAGCCGGTCCATGTTGTGTTCCCAGTCCTCGCTGCGCTCGGAGAGCTGCGCGCGCTCGTTGTGGCCGGAGCCGCGCGTGAAGTACGAGGCGAGCGGGTGATTGGTGCCGGGCAGCGTGCGATAGCCGATGCCGTCGCCGTCGACGTCCTTGTAGCGGGCGAAGCCCTTGAGCTCGGCGACCTGTTCGGCGGTGAGCACCTTGCCGCGGTCCATCGCCTCGGTGGGATATTCGAACGGCCGGCACATCCACTGATTCATGCCGATGTCCAGGTCGCTGAGGACGAAGACCGGCGTCTGCAGGCGTTCGGCCAGGTCGAAGGCGCGCCAGCCCATTTCGAAGCACTCGAACGGGTCGCCCGGGAGCAGGACGACGTGCTTGGTGTCGCCGTGGCCGAGCCAGTACGCCTTGAGGATGTCGCCCTGCGAGACGCGGGTGGGCAGGCCGGTGGCCGGGCCCATGCGCTGCACGTCCCAGATGACGGCCGGAATCTCGGCGAAGTAGCCGAGGCCGGAGAATTCGGCCATGAGCGAGATGCCCGGGCCGGAGGTGCTGGTCATCGAGCGGGCGCCTGCCCAGCCGGCGCCGAGCACCATGCCGAGGGCGGCCAGCTCATCTTCGGACTGAATGACGGCGTAGGTCGGCGCCTTCGTCTCCGGGTCGATGCGCAGGCGCGGCAGGTAATCGGTGAGGCCGTCGGCCACGCTGGTGGCCGGGGTGATCGGGTACCAGGCGACGAAGTTGACGCCGCCGTAGATCGCGCCCAGCGCGCCGGCGGTGTTGCCGTCGATCATGATCAGGCCCTTCGTCTTGTCGATGCGCTCGACGCGATACGGGTCGGTCTTGGTCAGGTTGGCCTGCGCCCACTCGATCGAGGCGCGCACGACCTTCATGTTGGAGTCGACCGGCTTCTGCTTGCCCTTGAAGTGGAACATGAGCGCGGCTTCCATCTCGCGCTCCTCGATGCCCAGCAGCCACATGAGCACGCCGACGTAGACCATGTTGGCCGAGTACGTCTTGAGCTTGGGGTCCTTTTCGAGCTCCGAGGCGATGCGCTTGGCCGGGATCGGGTAGTAGCTGATGTCGTCGCGGCGCAGCGGCATCTTGATCGACTCCTCGTAGAGGAAGGCGCCGCCGGACGCGGTTTTCTCGTGGTCCTCGAGCGCGGTGTCCGGATTCAAGGCGACGACGATCTCCGACGAATCGCGGCGCGCGATGAAGCCGTCGCCGGAGGTGCGGATGGTGTACCACGTCGGGCGGCCCTGGATGTTCGACGGGAACAGGTTCTTGCCGCTGACGGGGATGCCCATCTTGAACAGGGCGCGCAGCAGGGCGAGGTTGGCCGTCTGGCTGCCGGAGCCGTTCTTCGTGGCGGCGGTGATCGAGAAGTCGTTCACGACCGGCGCGCGATCGGCCGACGGGGATGCAGTGGTGGATGTGCTCGGGTTCGAAATCATGAAAGTTCCTCAGGGAGAGTGTGCCGCGCGGTGCGCGGACGGCTCGACTTGGATTTGGGAATGCGCTGGATCAGCCGGGTGTGCTGCACCAGCAGTCGGTAGGCTTCCTCGTTGCGGCCCTCCACGATGGCGTTGACGATGCCGTCGTGGTATTGCCAGACCTCGTGCAGGTAGTCGTAGTCGCTGAAGACGCTGAGGCCCTCGGCCTCGTACGCGTCCCAGTACGCCTCGAGCAGCCCGCGCACGAACGGGTTGTTCAGGCGACTGAAGATCGTCAGGTGCAGGTCGCGATGCTCGGCGTGCGGGATGCGCACCGTATCACCTTCCAGCTTGTTCCACGCCTGCTGCACGAGCGCGCGCAGATGCCGGTGGTCGTCGGCCGTCAGCTTGACGACGGCCTCGTGGAAGAACGCGAACTCCACGTGGTTGCGCAGCTCCGAGAAGCTGTCGAACAGGCCGTGATCGAGCGACAGCGCGTAGAGCAGGCTGAAGCGCACGGCCGGGGCGAACGCGTATTCGGTGAGCCGAATGCCGGTGCGCGGCCGCACGTCGACGATGCCGAGCGCGCGCGCGACCTCGAGCTGTTCGCGGAGCTTGCCCGTGCTGATTTTGAGGCGCAGGCTGAGTACGTCGAGCGACGGCAGCTTGCCGTCGGGCAGGCTATGCGCGTGTTCGAAGATGAAATGGAGCAATTCAGAAGGCTGCTTGCGCATCTCGGCGTGATCCTGGACATTTCATCCAATCCCTCGAATATCTAGGATTCATTGGATGAATTGAATTAAACAAAATTATAAGGGGAACCCGCCGCTTGTCAAATTCGGGGATGTGAACGATGCTTCGCGGCCGATGGCGTGATCAATGGCGTGCTGCGCCCCTGAGGAACGTCACACGACCGATGAAGTTGATCGGTTAAAATCCAACGGCCCGACCATTTACGTGGCGGGTGCGCCTAAACTGTTTAGGGTTAGGAATATCAAGAACCATGCTCCCTCCCGCAACTCCCGACGCACAGCTAATTAAGAGTCTCTACGACGGCGTGTTTATTTTCGCCGTCATCACGTTCGTTCTGGTGGAAGTGCTGCTGCTCTACACGGCAGTGCGATTCCGGCGCCGGAGCGACGCGGACGCCCCAGTGCAGACGCACGGCAACAACCTGGCCGAGCTCGGCTGGACGATCGTGCCGGCCATCGTGGTGGCGGTGGTGTTCTTCATGTCGATCGACACGGCCGGACGGCTGGCGGGCCACGGCTCGACGAACGCGCCGGTGGCGCGCGTGCATGCGATCGGTGACAAGGTCGCCGAGCGGCGCGTGAACGAAGCGGCCAAGGTCGACCTGGTGATCGAGGTCACCGGCCGGCAGTGGTTCTGGCAGTACGCGTACAAGACCGACGGCAGCCTGATGACGGACAGCAACGATCTGAAGCCGCTGGTGATCCCGGCCGGCAAGACGATCCGGCTGGACCTGACGGCGGCGGACGTGATTCACGCGTGGTGGGTGCCGCAGCTCGGCCCGATGCTGTACGTGAACCCCGGCGAGCGCACGGCCATCTTCATCGAGAACGCGCAGCCGGGCGAATACATCGGCCAGTGCAACTACTACTGCGGCGTGCAGCACGCCTACATGCTCAACAACGTGAAGGTCGTGCCGGAAGCCGAATTCGAGGCGTGGTACAAGGATGCCGTGGCCGCCGCGGGCGGCGCGGTGGCGACCCGGTGATCCTGCCGAAGAAACGCGGCGCGCCGCCACTGCGGTGCGCCTGAACACTCAACATATGGCAAGCATCAGCATTCCCGTCAGTTCGCAAGACAAGGCCAAGCACGGCCTGCTCGGGTGGTTGGCCACGGTCGACCACAAGAAGGTCGGCCTCATGTACATGGTGATGGCCTTCTTCTTCTTCATCGCCTCGGGCCTTCTGGCGTTGGTCATCCGCACGCAGCTCGCTGCGCCGGGCATGACGCTCGTCGACCCGAACACGTACAACCAGGTGTTCACCATGCACGGCACCGGGATGATCTTCCTGTTCACCATCCCGATGCTGGTGGGCGGATTCGGCAACTACTTCCTGCCGATCATGGTCGGCGCGCGCGACGTGGCTTTCCCGCGGCTGAACGCATTCAGCTTCTGGATCACGCTCGGCGCCGGCCTGGTGATGTCGATCGCATTCGTCGTCGGCGATCGTTCGGCGGCGGCGTGGACGGCCTACGTGCCGATTTCGAATTCGACGTACTCGCCGCAGTCCGGCATGGACATCTGGCTGCTCGGCCTGATCCTGGCCGGCATCGGCAGCACGCTGGGCGCGGTGAATTTCCTCGTCACCGTCGTGACGATGCGGGCGCCGGGCATGACGGCGTGGCGCATGCCGATGTTCGTGTGGGCGATGCTGACGACGGCGGTCATGGTGCTGCTGGCGACGCCGGTGCTGACGGCAGCGCTGGTCATGCTGGTGGCCGACCGCAACTTCTCGACGCAGTTCTTCACCACGAGCAACGCGCGCCTGTGGCAGCACATGTTCTGGTTCTACTCGCACCCGGCGGTGTACATCATGGTGCTGCCGGCGATGGGCGTGATCTCCGAGATTCTGCCGGTCTTCTCGCGCAAGCCGCTGTTCGGCATGAAGGCGGTGGTGATCTCGACGGCGCTGATCGGCGTGCTCGGCTTCACCACGTGGGTGCACCACATGTTCGTCAGCGGCGTCAGCCCGACGATCGAGCGATTCTTCATCTTCACGACGATGGTGATCGCGGTGCCGACGGGCGTCAAGATCTTCAACTGGATCTTCACGATGTGGGGCGGGTCGCTGAGCCTGAAGACGCCGCTGCTGATGAGTCTGGGCTTCCTGAGCACGTTCGTGGTGGGCGGCATCACCGGCGTGATCCAGGCGGCCGGCCCGGTCAACTCGTATCTGCACAACACCTACTGGGTGGTGGCGCACTTCCACTACGTGCTGTTCGGCGGCTCGGTCTTCGGCATCTTCGCCGGCCTGTATTACTGGCTGCCGAAGATGATCGGCACGATGCTCGACGACAAGCTGGGCAAACTGCACTTCTTCACGATGTTCGTCGGCTTCAACCTGACGTTCTTCCCGATGCACCTGCTCGGCCTCGAGGGCATGCCGCGCCGCATCGCCACGTATTCGGCCGATCGCGGCTGGGAAGCAGGCAATCTGGTGGCCACGATCGGCGCGTTCCTGATCGCTGTTTCGGTGCTGGTGTTCATCTGGAATTACGTCAAGTCAGTGCGCCAGAAGCAGAACGTGCCGGCCGATCCGTGGGACGGCAATACGCTGGAGTGGATGATCCCGTCGCCGCCGCCGGAGTACAACTTCAAGGTGATTCCGACGGTGTCGAGTGATCGCCCGGCGCTGGATGCCCGCAACGGCGGCGCGCCGGCGTCGCAGCACTAGCCCGCACATCATGAATCACGAGATCGTCGCGCAACGTTCATCGATGCGTGCCCTGGCGGCGCTGGCCGCAACGGCTGCCGTGGCCGTGGTGGCCGTGCTGGTCACCGGCTTCGCCGTGCGCATGGCCGGTGCGGCTCTGGCCTGCGGAACGTGGCCGGACTGCGCCTTCGGCGCTGCGCCGGGCGCGTGGGTGGATCTGCTGCATCGCGCATCCGTGGCGGCGGCCGGTGTGCTGATCATCGGCACGGCAGCCGTGGCGTGGGTGGGCAAAGCGTCGCCGGACGTGCGGCGCTTCGCGACGATGGCCGCGGCGTTCGCCGGGGCGGACGTGCTGATCGGCGCGGTGCTGGTGTGGGCGGCGCTGCCGCCGGCGCAGTCGGCCGTGCATGCGTTGTTCGGGCTGGCGGCGGCGGCGTGCGCCGCCGCCGTGCCGCTGGCGCTGCGCGGCGTGGCCGTGCAGGAGACGCTCTCGGCGTACGTGGCGCTGACCAAGCCGCGCGTGATTTCGCTGCTGCTGTTCACCACGCTGGCCGGCATGTTCATCACGCCGCGCGGCGCGCCGCCGTGGTACCTGGTGCTGTGGACGATGATCGGCGGCTACCTGATGGCCGGCGGCGCGAACGCAGTGAACATGTGGTATGACGCCGACATCGACGACAAGATGGGCCGCACGAAGCTGCGGCCGATCCCGAGCGGGCGCGTGACGCCGCGCCGCGCGCTGATCTTCGGCCTGGCGCTGTTCGCTGCGTCGGTGGCGATCTTCGTGCTGTTCGTCAACCTCGCGGCGGCGGCGCTGGCGGTGGTCGGCTTCCTTTACTACACGGTGATCTACACGCACTGGCTGAAGCGCAGCACGTGGCAGAACATCGTGATCGGCGGCGGCGCCGGCGCGATCCCTCCGCTCATCGGCTGGGCGGCGGGCAGCGGCTCGCTGAGCTGGGCGGCGCTGATGCTGTTCCTGATCGTGTTCTATTGGACGCCGCCGCACTTCTGGGCGCTGGCGCTGATGAAGCGGCGCGACTACGCCGCGGCCGGCGTGCCGATGCTGCCGGTGGTGGCCGGCGACGCCGAGACGTCGCGCCAGATCGTGATCTATTCCTTCGGCATGCTGGCGCTGACGCTGGCCCTCGTGCCGATGGGCATCATGAGCTGGATCTATCTGATCGGCGCAAGCGCGCTCGGCGGGCTGTTCGTCTACTACGCGTGGCGCGCCCGGCGCGACGCCACGCCGAAGAATATCTGGGGGCTGTACGGCTATTCGCTGCTGTATCTCGCCCTGCTGTTCGTCGTCATGATGGTCGACCGGCTGGCGCTCGCCTGAGGTCGGCGCATCCGAAATCGCATGATTCCTGCACACATGAAGTCCCGGGCGCGATGGGTCGTCCTCGCGTCGTTCGGTATCCTGCTGCTCGGCAGCGCCATCGGCGCCGCCTGGGTGGTGACGTACATGCCGCGCTGAGCGGCGACCTGCACAGGAGAAATCACATCCCATGAGCCACAACGAGCACGAAGAGCACATCCACATGCCGGCGCCGAGCCTGTCGCCCATCATTCTCGCGGTCGGCATGTGCCTGCTCGGCTTCGCCGTCGCCCCGACGATCTTTCGCATCCCGTTCGTCGTCCTCGGCGTGCTGCTGACGGGCTACGGCCTCTACACGTGGGTGTACGACGAGGTCAAGAACGCGGCGTCGGCCGAAGAAGAGCACTGACCCATTCGGCAGGTGCGTCGCTCGCCTCGTCGAGCGAGCAAAACAAAAAACCATGGCACCCGTCACTCTCTCACCACAGGCGGCGCAGCGACAGCGCATCGGCCGCATCGGCGTGCAGTTCTTCATCGCCTCGGAGACGATGTTCTTCGCGGCGCTGTTTTTCGCCTGGTACTACCTGGGCGTGACGTCGAACTCAGCGTGGCCGCCGGACGGCGTGCAGCCGCCGTCGCTGGCGCCGGCCGTGGTGAACACCGTGCTCACGCTGCTGAGCGCGGTGACGATGCGCCTGGCGGTGCTGTGCATCCGGCGCGACGACGCGCGCGGGCTGGTGTTCTGGATGGCGGCGTCCGCGGCGCTGGCTACGCTGTTCATGGCCGTGCAGACGTTCGAGTTCCGCGAACTGGCGCTGATCGCGCAGGGCAGCAGCTACGGCTCGCTGTTCCTGTTCCTGCTGTTCTTTCACGCGGCGCGCGTGTTCGTCGGTGTGGCGCTGATGGTGATCGTGCTGATCCGCGCGATCCTCGGCCAGTTCTCGGCGCGGCGGCGGCTGCTGGTCGACGCCACGGAGATGTACTGGTTCTTCATCGTCACCGTGTGGCTGGCCGTGTTCAGCGTGCTGTATCTCCTCTGACGTGAACGCGCGCATGGCGCTGCGATTCATCGTCGCAGCGCTGATCCTCGGCATCGTCGTCGTCGCGGCCGGCGTGGTCGTCGGGCGCATGCGCGCGGCGCTGCCGCCGGCCCCGCCGCTGGACATCCGCATCGACATGCCGCTCGACGCGCAGGGGCGCGGCTCGCAGCGCGTGGCCAACGTCGATCTTGCGTACGCCGTCGAACCCTTTCCGGCGCGCGCCGGCGAACCGGCTCGACTCGTGCTGACGGCGCGCGACCTGCGGCCGGGCTCGGCGCGCATCGTGACCGGCACGCTCGAGACCGCCCCGCTGGAAGGGGAGGTCGACGGACGACTGACCACCTTCACTCCCAGCGGCGAGGCGCTCGTCGCCGACGCAGCGTTTCCGACGGCGGGCGAGTACCGCCTGCGCGCGCGGCTGTGGGGCATCTTTCCCGACGAGACCTACGTGACGCTGATCGTCGTGCGGGCGGAATGACGCGTCAGCGGCGCAGCAGCGACGCGCCGAGCACGATCAGCACGACGTACACCCAGCGCACGAACGTGGCGGCGTCGATGCGCCGCGTGAGCGCGCGCCCGACGACGCCGGCGAGCCAGAGGATCGGCAGGCAGGCGGCGCACTGCACGAACGTCTGCGTCGTCCACATGCCGGACGCGGCGTGTCCGATGCCGATGGCCACGCTCGACGTGAGGAACACCGTCTGCAGCGTGGCGCGAAAGCGCTCCGGCTCCCAGCGGCGCAGCGTGCCGAAGACGACGAGCGGCGGGCCGTTGGTGTTGTACGCGCCGCCCAGGATGCCGGAGACGAACCCGAACGGCCACACCAGCCAGGCGGGAATCTCCTGCGTCGGCCGGTGCGCGACGCGGCCGAGCAGCAGGCCGGCGGCGCCGTAGGCGATCAGCAGCACCCCGAGCCCGTGCATGATGAGCGCCTCCGGGGCGGTGTGCAGCATCCACAGGCCGACCGGCACGCCGGCCAGCGCCGCGAGATTGAGCCGCCACGAATCACGCAGGTCGACGCTGCGGCGGCCGAGCGCGATCAGAATGCCGCCCATCGCCAGGCTGATCATGCCGAACAAGGCGGTGGCCTGCGGCAGTCCGATCAGCGCCGAGAGGAGCGGCATGGCGACGAGCGCGTTGCCGAAGCCGAGCGTCGACTGGCACAGTGCGCCTGCGAAGATGACGGCGGCGACGGCGAGCAGGAGTGCGATGGGTGGCATGAGCCGGCGGAATGTAGCACGGAATCGGACGACGTAGCACGAACTCTCGCAGAACGTCATCCCGAACGTCTTGCTCCGTATACCGGCACGTTGGGAATCACTGCTCTGCGACGCTATGATTTCCCCCGTTCTATGAATGAGACCAAATCCGCGCCCGAGCCGGTGCATCCGGCGCTGTATCTTGCGCTTTCTGTCACGCTCGTCGCCACCTTCGGCAGTTTGTATATGAGTGACGTGCTCGGATGGCTGCCGTGCATGTGGTGCTGGTATCAGCGCATCCTGATGTACCCGCAGGCGCTGCTGCTGGCGGTCGGCATCGCGCGCCGCGATTCACGCATTCCAGGTTACGTGGTGCTGCTGTCGATTCTCGGCATCGCAGCGTCGCTATGGCACATCGGTTTGCAGAAAGTGCCGCAGATCATGCTGATGTATCCGTGCAAGGGCACGGTGCCGTGTTCGTCGGATTCGCTGTGGCAGCTGGGCTGGTTTCCGTACTGGGTGACGGTGCCGATGCTGGCGCTGGCGGCGTTCGTGGCGATCACGATCTGCTGTGTGGCGGCGTTGGTGCGCCGGCGTGCGCCGGCGGCGGATGCCGTCGAGGGGTTGCCGCCGGTGGTGTTCGTCGCGGCGATCATTCTGGCGGCAGCGACGCCGTTCGCGGCTGGTGCGTGGGCGGCGCGGCGGGCCAGTGCACAGCCTGCGGCGTCGGTGGCGCAGCTGAATCCGGCGGCCGGGTCGTCCGGCTCGACCGGCGCATCGGCGCTGCTGGCGGCCGACGGCGCGACGCAGTTCGAGCGCAGCTGCAGCGGCTGTCATCGCGTGATGGGCGAGACAGTCGTCTACATGCGGCCGGAATACGTCCGGGCGCGCAGCGACGACGAACTCGTCGCGCTGGTGAAGAGCGGGCGCGACGCGTTCAGCGCGGACAACTACAGCGGCCAGGCGATGCCAGCCTACGGCGGCCAGCGCACGCTGACCGACGCCCAGATCGTGGCCATTGTGCGCCACGTCAAGACGCTCTTCGACTAGCGGCCGGCAGCACTACGAGAAGCGCGTGACGAAGCCCATGTCACGCGAGTTCGACGGCGGCGTCATGCGCGCGTCGAGCCAGTCGATGACGCTGCGCAGGTAGGCGCTGCGGTCGAGGTCGTTGTGCAGCTCGTGCAGCCCGTCTTCGGCGCTCAGCAGCGTTTTGTCCGTGGACCCGACGCGGTCGACGAACTCGCGGCTGCCGCTGAAGGCGATGACCGGGTCGGCGGCGCCGTGGGTGACCAGCAGCGGGACGGAGAATTTCGGCGCATCGAGCAGCAGCTGGTCGGCGGCGGCGGAGACGTCGACGAACAGGCGGGCGGACATGGTGCGATGGTTGAGCGTGTCGGCTTCACCGAGGGCGGCCATGGCCGGATCGCGGGTGAGCATGCCGGCCAGGCTCGGCGTCTGCTGCGAGAACGACGGCCACACGCTGGCCATGAAGCCGGCCAGCAGCGTCTGCCAGCGTGGCGCTTCGATGGCGCGGCGGATCCATGGGGCGCTGGCGATGCAGGCGGAGATGCCCGTCGGCCGCTGCAGGGCATAGCGCAGGGTGATGTTGCCGCCCAGGCTGTGGCCGAACAGGACGATGCGCAGCCGCGGCGCGACCTGCTTGGTGCGCGTGATGATGCGGCTCAGGTCGTCCTGCAGATGCTCGTAGGAAGGCGTATGGCCGCGCGGACCCTCGGACCGGCCGTGGCCGCGCAGGTCATAGGCGAAAAAGGAGTAACCGGCGTGGTTGAACTCCTCGGCGACGTGTGAATAGCGGCCGCTGTGTTCTCCGAAGCCATGGGTGAACACGATGCAAGCCCTGGCATTGCTGACCGTCCACTCGGTCGTATATAGATCCAAACGATCTTTTGTCTTAATCATCGAACAACGAACTCGAACACGAAACAACGAGAAACCGTGAGTGCGCCGGGCGATTGACAATCGCAGTATTGCTTTGTACGGGGGGCTATTGTAAGCGGTGTCGACGGCAGAGGGAAGGGGGGGGCGCCTTACGATTTTGTAGAAATCCTGTTGTCCCAGCGCCAACCGGCGACCGCAGGGCCGGCCGTTGGTGTACCCGGGGCTAAAGGCATCGTTGCGCGCCCACGC
>JBIIIA010000178.1:0-6654 GCA_044235195.1 Thermoflexales bacterium | reverse complement strand
TACGTCGAGCCCAAACTCGCCCGCATCATGGAGCAGGACATCAGCGGCAAGTTCGAAGGCATCGGCGCCTCGCTGCGCAGCACCAAGTCCGGCGCCGTGCAGATCGTGCGCGTGTTCAAAGGGTCGCCCGCCGAAAAGGCCGGCGTGCGCGCCGACGACATCATCGAGGCCGTCGACGGGCGGCTGGTCACCGGCATGGGCACCACCGAGGTCGCCGCGATCGTGCGCGGGCCGAAAGGCACCGACGTGCGGCTGACGCTGCGCCGCGCCGATCGGCCGCGATCGTTCGACATCGTCGTCACGCGCGACGAAATCGTCATCCCGCTCGTCACCAGCAAAGTCGTCGGCAAAAACTCGGACATCGCCTACGTCAGCCTGTTCGATTTCAGCGCCACGGCCGGCGGCCAGCTCGAAGAGGAAATTCAAGCGCTGCTCGACCGCAAGCCCCGGGCGCTCGTCCTCGACCTGCGCGACAACCCGGGCGGGCTGCTCAGCCAGGCCGCCGCCGTCGGCGACATCTTCCTGAAAAAGGGCGCGTTCGTCATCGAGCGCGACTTCAAGGGCGCGAAGAAGACGACCGAGACGACCGACCGCGGCATCGCGCAGGACGTCCCGCTCTACGTGCTCGTCAACGGCGGCAGCGCCAGCGCCGCTGAAATCGTCGCCGGCGCCATCCAGGACACCGGGCGCGGCAAGCTCTTCGGCGTCACCACCTTTGGCAAGGGCTCCGTGCAGTCGCCCCAGACGCTCTCGAACGGCGGCCAGCTGCGCATCACCATCGAACGCTGGTACACCCCCAACGACCGCGCCATCCACGGCGTCGGCATCACCCCCGACCTCATCGTCGACGACGTCCCCGACGACGCCGCCAGCGCCGATGAACAGCTCGACGCCGTCGTAAACTTCCTCGACACCGGCAAGCTCCCGACGTCGATCGCCACCCCGACCGCGACGCCGTAGATTACACGCAGCAGGAGGACACTCAAATGGCAGACCCGATCTTCGACAAACAGGAACAGTTCGACAAAATCGCCGAATCGCTGATCGACGGCGAAAATATCCTCGCCGTGTTCGACCTCAAGGGCACCGGCACCGGGTTCCTCGGCATCACCAGCAAGCGCATCGTCGTCTACGACAAGACGTTCCTGCGCAAGATGAAGGCCGTCGTCTCCGTGCCGTACTCCAAGGTGCTGGCCATCGGCTCGGAAGACGAGAGCGGCCTGCTCACCGGCCGCGGCTTCTTTTCCAGCAGCAAGATTCATATCGTCACCAGCCACGCCGAGTACTCGTTTGAATTCCGCGGCGCCGAAAAGGCGCACATCGCGCACGACCTGATTCTGAGCCACATGGTGCAGTGACGGGGCTATAATCTTTCGTGCCTCCGGAAGTGCGCCGAGAACGCCGCAAGACGACAGAGTGTGACGCAGAGCGCAGCAACCATCAGGCAAGGAGTAAATACAAAGCATGGGACCCATCGGACCTACCGAGATCATCATCGTTCTGGTCGTGGTGATCTTGCTGTTCGGCGTCGGACGCATCGGAAAGATCGGCGGCGAACTCGGCAAGAGCATCCGTGAATTCCGCCGCGGAATTCAGGGCGACGAAGCGGACAAGAAGGCCGCATCTTCGAACGATCAGCAGCAGCCGCAGTAACGTTCTGCACTCACGCACGGGCAGCTGAAATTTCGGCTGCCCGTGTCGAATTTTTTTATTACCAGTGGCGTCCAAATCGCCGCTCGATTCCCTCTCCTCCATCGGAGGCTTCGGCCGCATCCTCGACACGCTGCGTGAAGTGGATGTCGGGGCCATACGCACGGCCGCCGAAGCGCCGCTGACGCTCGTCGTGGCCAGCCGCGACGCCGCGCTCGCGGAGCACGTCGTTCGCCTGCTCTATCGCGGCGACCGCGCGCACGACATCCCGGAGCCCGCCGCTGCGCTCGCCCTGCCCCTGCAGGAGACGGCTGCGATCGCCCTGGCCGACGTGGTGCTGCTGCTGGCCCCGTCCGACGGCGACGCCTCCCGCGAACGTCAGCTGCTGGCCGAGCTCGAACGCCGCCGCATCCCCGTCCTCGTGTGTCTGCTGGGCGGGCCGGATGATGCTGCGAACGCCGCCCGCCGTGCCGCCTGGGGCCCGGCGACGGTCGTCACGCTGCCCACCATCGACGCGCTGCTCGACGACGACGGCGCGGCGCACGCCATCGTGCGCGCCGTGCGCGCGCGCAAAGCCGTCGACGACGTCTGCCTCGCCCGCCACCTGCCGGCCTTCCGCCATGCCGTAACGGTGGCGCTCATCGAGGACGTGGCCTTCACCAACGCCGCCTACAGCCTCGGCGCCGGCGTCCTGCAGATCAACCCGCTCACCGGCCTGCCGCTCAACGTGGCCGACATGGTCATCCTCACCAAGAATCAGGCCATCCTGGCGTACAAAATCGCGCTGGGTATGGGCATGACGTCCGATTTCCGCACGATCATGCCGCAGCTCGCCGCCGTCGTCGGCGGCGGCTTCCTGTTCCGCCAGCTCGCCCGCGGCCTCGTCGGCCTGGTGCCCGGGCTCGGCATCGTCCCCAAGGTCGTCATCGCCTTCGCCGGCACCTACGCCTCCGGCGAAGCGGTGCGCCGCTGGTGCGCCTACGGCGAACGCATCGACCGCGAGGCGCTCCGCCACGTCTACCAGCAGGCGCTCGAACGCGGCCGCGACGTCGCCCGCTCCCTCGGCGCGCGCGCCGGTCGCCGCCTGCGCCGCACCCCACCCCCACAAGAGTGATCGATATGCTCACCATCGGCGATCCCGCCCCCGATTTCTCCCTCGACTCGAACGAAGGCCGCATCGACTCGCAGTCCCTGCGCGGCACCCGCTACGTGCTGTTCTTCTATCCCAAGGACGACACGCCCGGCTGCACCACCGAAGCCTGCCAGTTTCGTGACCTGCGCGCCGCCTTCGACGCCGCCGGCGTGCACGTCTTCGGCGTCAGCATCCTCGACGCCAAATCCAAGAAGAAATTCGCCCAGAAGCACGCCCTCAATTTCCCGCTGCTGGCCGACGCCGATCACACCCTCGCCGAGGCCTTCGGCGTGTGGGTGGAGAAAAGCATGTACGGCAAAAAATACATGGGCATCCAGCGCAGCACGTTCGCCGTCGACGCCGACGGCCGCATCTCGCACGCCTGGGAAAAGGTGACGCCGGACGGCCACGCCGATGAGGTGCTGCGGGCGCTGACGACGAACCACTGACGACGGCCGACGGCAGACGACAGACCGCTGACGGCAGACCGTCGATTTCCCGCGGTCGGCCGTCGGCCATCTGCGGTCTGTCTGTCCGCCCGTGTTACCATCTCCCCCATTCCGCATTTCATCGGTCAATCCATGTCCAATCACAAGACTGACAAGCTACGCCAGCGACGCGCCGAATCCCAGCAGGGTGGCGGCGAAAGCAAACTTCAGGCGCACCGCGCCAAGGGCCGCCTCACGGCGCGCGAACGACTCGACCTCCTGCTCGACCCCGGGTCATTTCATGAAGTCGATGCCTTCGTGATGAACAACCGCGCCGGCATCGGCATGGCCAATCAGAGCCTGCTCACCGACGGCGTCGTCACCGGCTGGGGCACCGTCGATGGGCGGCTGGTGTACGTGTATTCGCAGGACTTCACGATCATGGGCGGCAGCCTCGGTTCGGCGCACGCAGCCAAGATCGCGAAGATTCAGGACATGGCGCTGAAGAACGGCGCCCCGCTCGTCGGCCTCAACGACAGCGGCGGCGCGCGCATTCAGGAAGGGCTGGCCTCGCTGGTCGGCTATTCTGAAATCTTCCTGCGCAACACCATGTCCAGCGGCGTCATCCCGCAGATCAGCGCCATCATGGGCCCGTGCGCCGGCGGCGCGGTGTATTCCCCGGCGCTGACGGACTTCATCTTCATGGTGAAGAACACCAGCCACATGTTCGTCACCGGGCCGGACGTCGTCAAGGCGGTGACGCACGAGGACGTCAGCTTCGAGACGCTCGGCGGCGCCATGGTGCACAACAGCACCAGCGGCGTGGCGCACTTCGCCACCGACAGCGAAGGCGACTGCCTGTACATGATCCGCATGCTGCTCGGCTACCTGCCCTCCAACAACATGGAGGAAGCGCCGTTCGTCAAATCGAAGGACGACCCGCTGCGCACGGACGAAAAGCTGGATGGCATCGTGCCGGACAGCCCGAACAAGCCGTACGACATGAAGGAGATCATCACCAGCATCGTCGACGACGGCCGCTTCTTCGAGGTGCAGGAACATTTCGCGCAGAACATGATCATCGGCTTCGCCCGGCTCGGCGGGCAGTCGGTGGGCATCCTGGCGAATCAGCCGGCGGTGCTGGCCGGCGTGCTCGACATCGACGCCAGCGCCAAGGGCGCGCGCTTCGTGCGCTTCTGCGACTGCTTCAATATCCCGATCATCACGTTCGAGGACGTGCCCGGCTTCCTGCCCGGCGTCGGCCAGGAGCACGGCGGCATCATCCGCCACGGCGCCAAGCTGCTCTACGCCTACTGCGAAGCGACGGTGCCGAAGATCAATGTCGTCACCCGCAAGGCCTACGGCGGCGCGTTCTGCGTGCTCAGCCCGCGCGCCACGCGCGGCGACCTGGCGCTGGCCTGGCCTTCCGCCGAGCTGGCGGTCATGGGCGCCGACGGCGCGGTCAATATCCTCTATCGCCGCGAACTCGCTGCGGCCGATGACCCGGTCGCTCGCAAGGCCGAACTGGTGCAGGCCTACACCGACGAGTTCGCCAATCCCTACGTCGCCGCCGCGCGCGGCTTCATCGACGACGTGATCGAGCCGCACGACACGCGCCCGCGGCTGATCAACGCCCTGCAAATGCTCAAGAACAAGCGCGACAGCAACCCGCCGCGCAAACACGGCAATATTCCTCTCTGATTTTTTTTCATGACTTCAACTGTTAAGTGGATTCCGCTCGGCGGCCTCGGCGAGGTCGGCAAAAACATGATGGCGTTCGAGTACGAGCAGAACGTGCTCATCGTCGACGCCGGCGTCATGTTCCCGGAATCGGATATGCACGGCATCGACGCCGTCATCCCCGACTTCGGCTATCTCAAGGACAAGAAGGACTGGGTGCGGGCGATCGTCATCACCCACGGCCACGAAGATCACATCGGCGCGATTCAGCACGTGGTGCGCGAATTTCCCGATGTGCCGCTGTACGCCACGCCGCTCACGCGCGGCCTGCTCGAGGTGAAGCTCAAGGAAGCGCGCCTGCTCGACAAAACGAAGCTGATCACCGTGCCCGTCGACGACGGATTCACGGTCGGCCCGTTCAAGGTCGAGACCTTCCGCATGTGCCACAGCATCCCCGACAACGTCGGCCTGGCGATCGAAACGCCGGCCGGGCTGCTCGTGCACAGCGGCGATTTCAAATTCGATCACACGCCGGTCGACGGCAAGCCGAGCAATTTCGGCAAGCTGGCCGAATACGGCAACCGCGGCGTGCTGGCGCTGTTCTCGGACAGCACCAACGCCGAAGTGCCCGGCCACACCGCCAGCGAACGCGAGATCG
Source organism: Thermoflexales bacterium (assembly GCA_044235195.1). Taxonomy (GTDB): domain Bacteria; phylum Chloroflexota; class Anaerolineae; order J036; family Brachytrichaceae; genus CANJQH01. Next base: position 1,106 of record JBIIIA010000178.1, on the reverse strand, counting down.
AACCGGAGTTCGAATACATCTTCCGCGACGCCGAGGGCCGCATCATCGTGGCCACCTTCGCGTCGCTCATCTCGCGCGTGCAGCAGGTGGTCAACGTCTGCCAGCTCTACGAACGCAAACTTGCCCTCGCCGGCACCAGCATGCAGGAAAACGTCAAGATGGCGCAGAAGATGGGCTATCTCGACATCCCGGACGGCATGCTGATCAAGCTGGATGAAGCCGTGCGCATGCCGCCGCACAAGGTGGCGATCATGGCGACCGGCACGCAAGGCGAGCCGAGCGCGGTGCTCGGCCGCATGGCCGTCGGCAAGCACCCGCTGATCAACGTCGAACCCGGCGACACCATCGTGCTCTCGGCGCACCCGATCCCCGGCAACGAGGAGTACATCCACCGCATCATCAATCGGCTGTTCCAGAAGGGCGCCACGGTGAAGTACGACCCGATCGCGCGCGTGCACGTCTCCGGCCACGCCTGCCAGGAGGAGCAGAAGCTGCTGCTGAGCCTGGTGCGCCCGAAGTACTTCGTCCCGGTGCACGGCGAACTGCGCATGCTCACCGCGCACGCACGCCTGGCGCAGGACGTCGGCCTGCCGCGCGAACGCGTGTTCGTCGTCGAGAACGGCACGCCGATCGAGTTCGGCGCCGACGGCGCGCGCCAGCTCGATCGCCTGCCCGGCGGCTACGTGTTCGTCGATGGCAGCAGCATCGGCGACATCGGCCCGGCCGTGCTGCGCGACCGCGAGGTGCTCGCCCGCGACGGATTCGTCGTGGCCGTCGCCCGCCGCGGCGCAGACGGCAAGCTGAGCGCCCCGCCCGAGATCATCACGCGCGGCTTCGTCTACCTGAAGGAAGCCGAGCCGCTCATCCAACAGCTTTCCTCGGAAATCGCCGCCGCGCTGGCCGACATCGGCCCGGGCACCAGCGAAGAGGCCGTTCGTCAGCGCATGGCCGATGCGCTCAGCCGCACGATCTACTCGGAAACCCGGCGCAAGCCGGTGCTGATCCCGGTCGTGGCGTAACGAAGCGCGAGGCGCCACGGCATCGGAAAGAAAATAGGGAAGAGGAGTGAGAAAAGAGAGCTGCGTCGTCAGCTCTCTTTTCTCACT
>JBIIIA010000176.1:0-6706 GCA_044235195.1 Thermoflexales bacterium | reverse complement strand
GCGCATGGGGCGCTGCGGCCGCCGCTACGCGCAGAGCAACTACGACTGGGATCACATCCTGACGTTGTTCGAAAATGCGCTCGACGACTGGCTGTGACGCCGTCGCTCCTGCGAATGTCTACAGCGCGACCGGCCGCCCTTCCTGCAGGCTGCGCTTGGCCGCCATCGCCATCGCAAAAGCAGCGCGGCCGTCGTGGCCGCTGACCGCGACGGGCTTGTCGGCGGCCACGGCGTCGACGAACGATTCGATCTCGGCGGCGTACGCGTCCAGATAGCGCTGCATGAAGAAGTTCAATGGAAGATCGCGGCGCACCGATTCCCCCGTCGACACGATCGCCGTGTTCGCGTGCACGTTGCCGGTCTGAATCGCACCGCCGCTTCCGAATGCCTCGACGCGCTGATCGTAGCCGTACGTCGCGCGGCGGCTGCATTCGATCGTCACGATGGCCTGATTCGCGAAGCGCATCATCACCACCGCGGTGTCGACGTCGCCAGCTTCGCCGATGGCCGGGTCCACGCGCACCGCCGCCTGCGTGTAGATCTCGGTGGGTTCGCTGCCCGTCAGAAAGCGCACCATGTCGAAATCGTGGATCATCATGTCGGCGAACAGGCCGCCCGACACTTTGACGTAGGCGATCGGCGGCGGCGCCGGATCTCTGCTGATGACGTGCAGCAGATGCAGGTCGCCGATCTCGCCGCTGGTGATGGCCTGCCGCACGCGCGCATAGTTCGCGTCGAAGCGGCGGTTGAAGCCGATCTGCAGCTTGACGCCGGCCGCGCCGGCCGCAGCCAGCGCGCGGTCGGTCTCTGCGAGCGACATCGAAATCGGCTTTTCACAGAAGATGTGCTTGCCGGCGCGCGCGGCCGATTCGATCAGCGACGCATGCGTGTCGGTCGACGTGCAAATCAGCACCGCGTCGATCGACGGATCGTCGATGACGGCGGCTGGATCACCGCCAGTGCGCTCGACGCCGAAGCGCGCGCCGAGCGACTGCGCCGCCGCTGCGTTGACGTCGGCGATGGCGACGAGGCGCGCGGACGGCACGCGCTGCGCGATGGTCTGGGCATGCACGGCGCCGATGCGCCCGGCGCCGAGGAGGCCGATGCGGATGGGAGAAGTCATGGTGAACAAGTAGATAGCGGATAGTCGATCGTGATAGTTAGAGGCCGAGGGTGCGCAGGTATTCGCGGCTGCGCACAGCGCTGGCGTACGGCGCGCCCATGCCAGGCAGCACGTCCTGCTCGACGGTGACGAAGCCGTCGTAGCCGGTCGCGCACAGCCACTCGACGACGGCGGCATACGGCACGCCGCCCTGGCCGAGCTCGCAGAACAGGCCATTGCGCACAGCGGTGAGAAAGTCCCAGCCCTGCGCGCGCGCGTGCGCAGCCACCTGCGGGCTGCAGTCCTTCAGGTGCACGTACGCGATGCGCGAGGCGAAGCGGCGCAGCGCATCGACGACGTCGTCGCCGTCCGAACGTCCGGTGCCGTACAGGTAGTGGCCGGTGTCGAACACGATGCTGACCACGGCCGGATCGGTGGCGGCCAGCAGGCAGGTGATCTCCTGCGGGGTCTCGACGTAGCCGGCGCAATGCGGGTGAAAGACGCTGCGCAGGCCGGTCCGCTCGCGCACGGCGCGCGCCGCCGCTTCGACGCCGGCAGCGAACGTGCGCCAGCCGGCGTCGTCGAGCATTTCGCGATGGCCGATGCGGCCGGCATTGGCCAGCCGCGCGGGCACCTTGCACGCGTCGTCGGCCAGCACGATGAACGGCGGCGTCGCCGCATCGGCCGCGGCCGCCAGCAGCTTCGCCGTGCGCACCGCCCGCTCGACGCCTTCGGCATGCGCCTCGGCGTGCGCGAACGCGATCGGCACGTACGCGCCCGTCAGCGTCAGGCGCCGCGTCGTCAGTTCGTTCGCCAGCGCTGCGGGATCCGTCGGCATGAATCCCCAGTCGCCCAGCTCGGTGCCGATGTAGCCGGCGGCCGTGAGCTCGTCCAGCATCTGCGCGAATCCGATCGGGCTGGACTCCTGATTTTCGAGCGTGCCCCACGAGCACGGCGCATTTCCCACGCGAATCATGTGACCTCCATGCAGTGCTTACGTGAAGAATTAGTAATTGCGCTCCTGCGTGCGCATCTTCTCCCACTCGGCGCGCTTCTCCTGCACCGAGGGCATCTCGCTCACCTCCGCCGGCGGGACGTCCCACCAGCCGAAGCCCGGCACGCCGAGATAGCGATCGTTCTCGATGTGAATGACGGTCGTGCGTGCGATCTCGCGCGCCTGCCGCAGCGCATCGACGAAGCCGCCGTAGCCGCTGGCACGAATGACGTGCGCGCCGAGGCTCTCGGCGTTGGCCGCCAGATCGACGGGCAGCTCGCGCGGATCCTGCGCAGCGTCGCTGGTCACGCGGCCGTCTTCGGGATAGGTGTAGCGCGTGCCGAAGCCGCCCTGCCCGAGCGAACGGCTCAGCCCCCCGATGCTCTTGTAGCCGTGGTTGTCCATCAGGATCACGGTGAGCTTGTAGCCCTCCTGCACCGAGGTCACGATCTCCTGCGCCAGCATCAGATACGAACCATCGCCGACGAGCACGTACACCTCGCGGTTCGGGTCGGCCATCTTGACGCCGAGGCCGCCGGCCACTTCGTATCCCATCGTGCTGAAGCCGTAGTCGAGGTGGTACTGCGACGGATGGCGCGCGCGCCAGAGTTTGTGCAGGTCGCCCGGCAGGCTGCCGGCGGCGTTCACCAGCACGGCGTCGGGATCGCCGAGTTCGTTGATCGCGCCGATCAGCTCGCTCTGGCTGGGCAGCGGCTGGTTGCGAATGGCATAGAAGCCATCGACCTGCGATTCCCATTCGGCATGCAGCTGCTGCGCGCGCGCGCGATGCGCCTCGTCGACGCGCCAGCCCTGCAGCGCCGCGCCGAGTTCCTCGAGCGTGGCGCGCGCATCGCCGACCAGCATCGTGCCGCTGTGCTTGGCGGCGTCGAATTCGGCCACGTTGATGTTCACGAAGCGCACGTTCGGATCGGCGAACAGCGTCTTGCTGTTGGTGGTGAAATCGCTGTAGCGCGTGCCGATGCCGATGACGATGTCGGCTTCGGCGGCGATCGCGTTCGCTGCCGGCGTGCCGGTCACACCGATGCCACCGAGGCACAGCGGGTGGTCGTAGCGCAGGCTGCCCTTGCCGGCCATCGTTTCGCCGACGGGGATGCCGGTTGCCTCGACGAACGTGCGCAGCGCTTCGGTCGCCTCGCTATAGCGCACGCCGCCGCCGGCCACGATCAACGGGCGCTGCGCGGCGCGAATCAGCGCCGCCGCCTCGCGCAGCGACGTCGCGTCGGCGCGGTTGCGCGACACGCGCCACACGCGCTTGTCGAACAACGCCGCCGGGTAATCGAATGCCTCGGTCTGCACGTCCTGCGGCAGACACAGCGTCACGGCGCCGGCGTCGACCGGGCTGGTCAGCACGCGCATCACTTCCGGCAACGCGGTGATCAGCTGATCGGGGCGATTGATGCGATCCCAGTAGCGCGAGACGGGCTTGAAGCAGTCGTTGACGGAGATGTCCTGCGAGTGCTCGCTCTCGAGCTGCTGCAGCACCGGCGCCACATTGCGGCGCGCGAAGATGTCGCCCGGCAGCAGCAGCACCGGCAGGCGGTTCACGGTGGCCAGCGCCGCGCCGGTGATCATGTTCGTTGCACCCGGGCCGATCGAGCTGGTGCACGCCAGCGTGCGCAGACGATTGCTGTGCTTGGCGAACGCTGCCGCGCTGTTGACCATCGCCTGCTCGTTGCGGCTCTGGTAATAGCGCATGTCGGGCGTCTGCTGCAGCGCTTGTCCGATGCCGGACACGTTGCCGTGCCCGAAGATGCCGAAGCAGCCGGCGAAGAAACGCTGCTCGCGGCCGTCGCGCTCGCTGTACTGCGCGCACATCCAGCGCACGAGCGCCTGTGACATGGTGAGGCGAATGGTTGAAGTCATGGTTATCGATCGGGGTCCGGCAGCATGAAATCGCGCACGACGGCGACGAAATCGTGCCAGCCGGAGATAAAGGTGCGCAGCGTGCGCACGGTGGCGCCGAAGGAATCGAATTCACGCACGCTCATACCGTCGGGTTCGTAGGATCGGCGGAATTCGGGAAGCTTCGTGTTCAGTTCATCGAGGATCGCCGAGTCGACCGGCAGCTGCATGCGCCGTTCGGGGCGCACGCCGGAGTCGTTGAACTTCACCTGCCAGTCCCACGGAATCGTCAGCGCCACGTCGGCGCCGACGAACTCGGTCCAGTGCAGGAAGTTGCGATAGGCCGCGCTCAGCATGCGCGTGCGATAGCCGCGCTCGGCGAAGATCTGCGCGGCGCGCTTGAAGCACGCCACGCCCGGCCATTCGAGATGCAACGGATCGATCGCGACCGATTCTTTTTTCGCCACGACCTTCAGCCAGTCGTCGAGGCGGCCGACCATCATCGTGGCGTACGGCCGCATCGTCGACACGTCGCGGCCGTCGGCCTCGCGCCGCCGCAGGCCGCGCTCGATGGCCTCGCCGATCGCCAGCACCTGCGGCACGCAGAAGCTCACTGTGACGTTGAGGTTCACACCGCGATAGGTGGCCTCTTCGATGATCGACACGCCGGCCGCAGTGCACGGGATCTTCACCTGCATGTTCGGCGCCAGGCCTGCGAAATACATCGCCTGCCGCAGCGTGGTCTCGGCGTCGTTGTAAGCGGCCGGGTCGGTTTGAATCGACAGGCGACCGAGTTGACCGCCGCTGGCTTCGAATACCGGCAGCAGCATGCGCGCGCCGTTCAGCGCCAGCTCTTCGTAGACCTGCCACGCAATGCGCGTCTCGCTCCACGTCGGGTTGTCGCGCACGATGGCCGCGATGCGATCACGCCAAAGATGCATCTCCTTCTTCAACGTATTGAGGACGATGACCGGATTGCTCGTGGCGCCGGAGACGCCGCGCGCCAGCGCGTACTCCAATTCCGACACCGCGCACGAATCGTTCAGATACTGCGTCGGCGTCGTGCTCGCCATCTCGTGCAGCGGCCCGTTGAATGCGCTCGTCATATTTTTCACGGCCTCCCGTACAGCGGCACGCGCGGATCGAGGCCGCCGTACGAATGCTTCACCCACGTGTGCGCCGGGTCGTCGCTGTTGGCCAGCGACTGCGCGCTTCCCGCCAGCACGTTCAGGTAATACGTGGTGTAGCCCGGCGCGCTGACGACCGGGTGATAGCCCTCAGGAACCAGCACAACATCGCCGTCGCGCGCGACCATGACCGCATCGATCGGCGCTCCGGCACGATGCAGCGGCGACTCGGGATCGGTGTACACGCGTTGAATCGCGAAGCCATCCGGCTTGTCGATGCGGTAGTAGTAGATTTCTTCGAGATCGACTTCGAGCACATTGCCGGCGGCGTCGACTTTGTGCACGTCGTGCTTGTGCGGCGGGTAGCTCGACCAGCTGCCGCTGGGCGTAAGCACCTCGACGATGACGAGGCGATGGCACGGAAAGCCCGGCGGCAGGATGCCGTTGATCTGGCGCGTGGCGTTGTCACCGCCTCGAATTTCCAGCGTGCAGTCCTGCGACCGCACCAGCCGCGGCTCGCCGTCGCGATCGGTGGCCGCCCACGCAGCGACGAACTCCACGTCCGCATCGGCGCGCACGGTGAACGACGTGCGGCGCGGCAGATACAACGCCGACGGATAGCCCTCGAACACGCTGCGCCGTTCGCCGATGGCCGACCAGGCGCCGCGATTCGAATCGACCGAAAGCGTGCCCGTCAGCACGACGATCGCCAGTTCGTTTTCGCCGGAGTCGAATTGCCACGCACCACCGGCAGCCAATCGGCGCGCCTGGAACCAGATGTGCTCCCAGCCGGCGCTCTGCGGCGTGATCTCCATCTGCAGCCCGTCCGCCTGCGGCGCAGGATGCACGAGCAGATTCGCAGCGTCGTAGCGCATCACTGGATTTCCTCCAGATCGACCGTGCGGCCGCTGTGCTGCGCCTGCGTGGCCGCGATGCAGATGCGGCTGGCTTCGAGCCCGTCCACGCCACTGACCGACGGCGTGCGGCCGCTGCGCACGCAGTCGACGAAATGCTCGAGCTGCGTTACATAGGCGAGATCGAAGCGATTGAACGACTGCTGCAGGCCCTGCATCACGCCGCCCTTGTTCCGCTGAATCACCAGCGGCATCTGCTGATACGAACCGACGGCGATCATGCCCTCCTCGCCGACGACCTCGGTGCGAATGTCGAAGCCGTAGAACGCGCTGCGGCTGGTCTCGACGTTGCCGAGCGCGCCGCCGTGGAAGGCCATGTTGATCACTGCGTTGTCCACGTCGCCGACCGCCGCGAGATCCGGGCAGGTCATGCGCGTGCCCATCGCCGAGACGCTGCGCACTTCGACGCCCATCAGGAAACGCGCCATGTCGATCTCGTGAATTCCCATGTCGAAGATCAGGCCGCCGCTCTTGGCGGGGTCGGCGAAATGCGGGCGCGGGCACTGGCCGTCGCGGCCGATGCTCTTGAACATCACCGGCGTGCCGATTTCACCGGCAGCGATGCGGCGCCGTGCCTCAGCGTAGCCCGAATCGAAGCGACGCATGAAGCCGAGCTGCAGCGGCACACCCGCCTGCGCCGCGGCGTCGACCGAGGCGCGGCAATCTTCGAGCGTCAGCCCCAGCGGCTTCTCGGTGAAGATCGCCT
>JBIIIA010000175.1:0-6715 GCA_044235195.1 Thermoflexales bacterium | reverse complement strand
CCGACAGCGACGCCGCTGCCCACCGCCACCGCACTCCCGACGGCCACGCCGCTGCCGGATTACGCCGCACCCGTGCGCGACGCGGTGGCCGCCGATCCCACGCTCAAAGAGATGGGCATCGAGGTGTCACAGTCCGGCAACGTAATCGTGCTGAAGGGCGAGCTGCCGTCGAAGGATCTGATCGACGCCGTGGTCGGCATCGCGAAGGACAAGACGCCGCCCGGCGTCGGCATCGACGACCGCCAGCTCACGATCCGCACCGATTACGTGGTGAAAGCAGGGGACAGTCTGTACAGCATTGCTCGTCGCACACTCGGCGACAGCAAACGTTTCTCTGAAATTCAGGATCTCAATGGCATCGCCGATCCGGAAAGGCTGCCCGTAGGCAAAGAACTTAAATTGCCGAAGAAGTAAAGAATCTGCTCAGTGAGTGAGAGACTCCCTATGGCCAGAATCCTCGGCATCGACCTGGGTTTGACCAACTCAGTGGCCGCATACATGAGCAATGGCGTCGCGACGCCCGTCGGCTTCACCGCCAACGACCAGATCTTTCCCTCGGTCGTCTCGATCGAACGCAACGGTAAGGTCGAAGTCGGTGCGAAAGCCAAGCGCAGCAACCGAAGCAAGATCTACAGCGCCAAGCGCTTCATCGGCCGGCGCTTCGCCGACGAGGAAGTACAGCAGGCGCTCGCCACGATGGACCTTCCGTACGAAGTGACGGAAGGGGCGGACGGCGGCGTGCGCCTGAGCGTCGACGGCCGCGAGTTCGACCCGATCGAGATCGCGGCGCTGGTGCTGCGCAAGATCAAGGAAGCAGCCGAAGCGATGCACGGCGAGTTCTCGCGCGCCATCATCACCGTGCCGGCCTGGTTCCGTGAGCGCCAGGTGGCCGCCACGCGCGAGGCCGGCCGGCTGGCCGGCTTTCACGTGGTGCAGATCATCAACGAGCCGACCGCCGCAGCGCTCGCCTTCAGTGCAGCCAACGCCGCCGAGGCAGAGGGCAAGCTCACCGTCGTCTACGACTTCGGCGGCGGCGAGTTCGACGTATCACTGCTCATGCCGATCGCTGGCAGCTACACTGTGCTGGAAGTCGGCGGCGACGCGTTCCTCGGCGGCGACAACATCACCAATCTGATGATGCGGCGCGTGCGCGACGCGGTGCGGGAAGAACAGGGCGTTGATCCATTCGCCGGCCCCGATGCTCCCAAGGCAAAGAGCACGCTCAAGGCTGAGGTCGAGAAAGCCAAGATCGGTCTCTCGACTTCGTTCGAGGAAGCCATCGATGTACCAGCGTTGAACGGCGCCAACGTCTACTACACGTTCCGACGCGACGTGTTCGAACAGATGATCGCCCCGCTCGTCGAGCTAAGCATCGACATCACACGGGAGATGCTGAGCAACAAGGGCTTCAGCCCGAGCGACGTCGAGATGGTGCTGCTGGTCGGCGGCACCACGCAGATCCCGCTGATCCGTCGTCGCCTCGCCGAGACGTTCGGCGAAGACAAGCTGCAGACGAACATCGACCCGATGCTGTGCATGGCCGAGGGTGCGGCGGTGCTCAGCGCAATCATCGACACGATCGACTGCGTGAGCTGCCTGACGAGCAATGACATCAAGGCCACGACGTGCAGCAAGTGCGGCGCGTCGCTGCTCGGCTCCGGCAACCCGATCGGCGACCTGATGGGCGATCGACTCAGCACGCCGCTGCCGATCGCAAAGAACTTCGAAAAAGCCAGCGGCCTGAAGTGCATGGAATGCGGCAATGTCTGCCCGCCCGGCGCCAAGACCTGCCCGAAGTGCAACGCCGACCTGGCAGTCAAGGAGACGATCGACATCACCGCACATCCGATCGGCTTCGAACTGGAAGACGGCAGCTTCGCCAAGGTCATCGACGCCGGCACGCACTTCCCGATGAATGAAAGCCGCGCGGAAACCTTTCGCACCACCATGGACAATCAGCCGCGCCTCAAGGTGAACGTATTCGAAGGAAACAACGTGATCGCCGCCGACAACGAATTCCTCGGCAGCATCGACATTCCGCTGCTGACGTCGCATCCGAAAGGCACGCCGATCGAGGTCGCACTGAAGCTCGACCGCAGCCGCACCACGGAGGTGCGCGTCCGGGTGGGTGGAAGAAACGAAGCGCCGCATATCTTTCGCCTGCAGCGTTCCGTGCTGTCGCCGGAAATCAAAGACGGCATCATCGCGGCCAGGCAGGAGATTTTCGCATTTCTCGATCGCTGGAAGGATGAGACCGTGCCTGCCGAACAAATCGCCTTGAAAGAGCACATCGGCACGCTCGACGGTTTTCTGTCCGGCAATGCCGCAGTCGGCAAATCCAAACAAGACATCGAGACACAGGTGAAGGCAGGCAAAGATCTGCTCGAGATCTGCACCACCGCGCGCGGCACTTGTGCGGCACTTTCGAACGCGATTCATGGGCTCGACGGAATCGCGCCACAGGATCAGCTGCGCATGCTGAATGGGATACACGACGAACTGATGCAGGCACGAACGCACGGCCGCTGGGAGGCACTGTCTCCGATCGTCGAACGCGCCGATGACGCGATCGAAAATGTCGGCAGCTGGCGCGCCATGCTGCTCGCCGAAAACTTTCTCGCACAGAGACTGTTGTCCGCGACGGTGGCATCGCGCGTTCAGAACTCCGTTGAAACGATCCGGCGTGGCGCAGCGAACAACAACCCCAGCCAGATCGATTCAGGGTTCAGAGCCCTCGACGCCGTATGGCCGGCAATGAGCCGTGAAATCGAGACCTATCTAAACATCCACAGGCCCAAGTTCGACGTCACGCGTTAGGCAATGTCCAATCCCGACTTCGCAGAACGATCGAAGTGAAGCCTATCCGCTCGATCCGGACGGCATCAGCGCGACGGTTTCCCCCTCTCGTGTGATCGGTGGCGCAGCGCGCTCGTAGCAGCAGTTTTCTGGAGCTGCCTCGGTTGGGCAGCTCCAGCAGATCCTCACCGCATCATTACCGGCACCCATACGCGCGGCGTTTGCACAGGAGTGGCCGTGGCGGTGACGGTCGGATGCAGCGTCGCAGTCGGCGTCGGCGTGCGGTCGGGATCGGGCGTTGCCGTCGGCGGCAGCACACACGGCGCGGCGTCCGGCGCGAGGTACGCGCCGACGCCGCCGCAGCGCGCTCGACCAGCGCGGTCGGTCGTCACACTCACACTCGCATCCCCGGCCGGCACGGCCGGCACGCTCGGCACATCGTCCCAGTTCAGCGTCGGCAGCGCCGCTGCCGTCACGCTCAATAAATTGCCGCCGGTCAGCGGCACGAAACTGCCGCTCTGCAGCTGCGGCTCGAATGCGTTGATCACATTGTCGGCTTCCAGCTGGGCTGGATTGCACGTCACATTGGACGGCCCACATGCAGCATCACCGGTGCCGAGAGACGGACCGTTCTGCGGGCTGTTCCAGAGCACGTTGCCCGCTATAACGAGCAGGTCGTCACCCGTCGCTCCACTCGGCACGTTGCTGCCCGGAACACCCGCAGCCGAACCACGCAAATCGAACTGCTGCCACTGGCTCTGCGGATGTCCGGCTGGGTTGTGGACCAGGTTATTCAGAATGAACACGCGGCGATTCGGAATCTGAATCTCGCTGCCGAAGTCCGGGTTCGCCCATCCGCCCGCCGTCAGCCGCGGCTGGCAATTGGCCGCGTCGCCGCCGTCGCATGATCGGCTGCCAAACACCACTTCGATCACATGGCTGCGCGCGCCGACGCGCACGCACGTGTTGTAGGCATACACGATGTTGTAGCCGCCGTTCACGCCCATGCACGCGCCCTCGACGTCGTGCACGACGTTGTTCACGAACGTGATGCCGTACGCTTCGTAATGCAGCCACGGCGACGTCATGAACTGAAAGCCGGTGCCCTGCCCCGACGTGAATCCGCCGGTCCCACAGTCGTAAAACTCGTTGCCCTCCAGCCGAATATACGCCGAGCCGCCCTTGAAGTACGCGCACCAGTCGCGCGCATTGTGGATCTTCGAACGCAGCACGTGACCGTACTGCACCGCCACCGCATCCAGTGCGTTGTCGCCTGCGCCGGAGAATTCGCTGTCCTCGATGTACACGTGCTGCGACTGATTCAGCTTCACCGTCTCGGTCTGGCCGTCGTCAGGTCGCACCGTGCGCACGGTCATGCGCCGCAGCAGCAGATGATCGCAGCGTTCACATTGAAAGCCGTCGCCGGCGAACGGGAGATCGATCACCAAATCCTGCAGGTACACGTACGACACGTTCAAAAACTGCACCGCGCCCTGCTCGCCATACGGCGCAGTGAACGTCACCGTGCCGGGGCCGTCCGCCGGCTCGATCAGGATCGGGAACTGCGCCGTGCCACGGATGTCTTCGAGATACGCGCCGCGATATTCACCGGGCGTCAGTCGAATGCGATAGCCCGTGCCGCTCAGCGCACCGCTCGGCAGGCTGTTCCACGCGCCGGCCAGCGTGCGAAAAGCCGTGGCGCGCGACGTTCCATCACCGCTCGAATCGGAGCCACTCGTCGACACCCACACGTCACGCAGCGTCGGCGATCCGATGTCGTAGTCACCGGCCGCGGCTCGGCCGATCCGCATCGGCATCCCCCATAGCACGGCGCATGCCAGAAAAAGAGCCGGCAGCAAATGCTTCACTTGAAGCAGGTCGAACGTCGATCGACGCATGTGCATGACCGGCATTGTCACACCATATGCAGTTCACCGCACCTGCGCCGCGGCGCGCAATCCTGAAAGATACGCCCCGTGCACCGTCGCCGCATGCTTCCGCGATGTCGCTTCCCCGGCGAAAAACAATCGTCCACCGACCGGCGCGGCCAGCGCATCACAGTCGTCGAGGTTCGCCCCGACCGCCAGGTACGAATACGAACCACGTGCGTACGCGTCAGCCGCCCAGCGCGTGCGCCGCACCTCGACGGGATCCGACACATCGTCACCGAACATGTCGCGCAGCGCATCCAGCGCGGACTCGCGGGCATCTTCGTCGCTGAGCGCCTCGACTTTTCGCGCCGCCGCGCCGGCGTTGAAGCCGAGCAGGATCGGCGCGCGCTGCGGATGGAATTTGGCCAGGTTGACCCACTCCGCCCACAAGCCGGCCTGCGCCGAAATGCGGCCGAACATATTCTGGTCCATCGGCCAGAACACTTCATCGAAGCGCATCCAGATTTTGTCGAGCACGCCCATGCCGAGACGCTCGATCGCCGCACGCTTCGTCGCCGGCAGCGCCGGGACGAATTCCACTCCGCCGGCTTTCAACACGCCGAGCGGCAGCGTCACTACCACGGCGTGCACATCGAAATCGGCGGCGGCGCCGTTCGTGCGAGCGGTCACGCGCACGTTCGATGCTTCGACTTCGATGCGCGTCACCGCGTGGCCGAGCCGCACGTCGATGCCCTGCGCCAGCCCGCGCACGATCGCACCGTAGCCGTTCGGGAAAAGCACGTCACCGCCCGGATATTCCCCCATCGCGTCGAACCAGTGATACGAAAGCTCGCCGATGTCCGCCCCGTACTCATGCTCATATACGGTATTCAGCAGGTACGCCAGCTCTTCCTTCGCCGCCGGCGTCGTCGCCAGCGCATCGAGCATTTTCTGCAGACCTCGTCTCAGCGACGCATCGACGGCGCGCTCATCGCGATCGTCCAGCACGTCCGCGATGCGCTCACTCCACGCGTCGATGCGCGCGTCCGCCGCGTCCGACAATTCGCGTCCGCCGCGGTAGCGCTGCATGGCCTCGTAGTCGAACGGGCGCGTCGCCGCGCCGAAGTCGGCCGCCAGCTTCGTGAGCGGGTTGCCCTTCACACCGTGAATCCAGCTCGCACCCAGATCGGCGACGTAGCCGTCTCGCTCATCCGTCCACACGCGCCCGCCGATGCGCTCGCGTGCTTCGAGCACGATCACCGCGTGGCCGGCATCGCGCAGCGCACGCGCCGCCGCCAGGCCGGCCACTCCTGCGCCGACCACGACGACGGTTCGTGCGACACCCGCCGCCGTACGCGCCCCAGAAATTACGGACCCGACGCCGAACATTCCGGCGATGCGCAGTAGAGAACGACGCGTGATCATCGGCCACCTAGTCCGGGCGAGCGCTCGTCTCGCCGGCCCCGGCCCAGCGACCATTCAGCTGCATGACGGCAATGTCCCATTTCTCGCAATGATACAGTTCGCACAGCTTGCCCTCGAGCACGGCGGATGCACCTTCGCACACACGGTTGAAATCCATAGCCATCACGGCGAATGTCCTGCCGCCTTAACGGTGCGAGAACGCTTACAGCAGCGAGCTCGCGCGAGCCACGGCCATTTGCGGATCGCGCAGCAGGCCGGCGCGATCGGCCAGCACGAACAGCTGTGCCAGGTGCTGCATCGAGCGCGCCGTCTCCTGGCCGCCCACCATGCGGAAGTGTTCTTGATGGCCGTTCAGCCACGCCAGGAACGTGATGCCGGTTTTGTAGTAATACGTCGGCGTCTGGAAGATGTGCCGCGAAAGCGCCACGGTCGGATCGAAATACTCGTGGTACGCCCGCAGATCGCCGGCGTCGAGCGCGTGAAAGGCCGCCGCCGCTGCCGGCGCGATGGCGTCGAAGATGCCGAGCAGCGCGTCGCTGTATCCCTGCTCGTCGCCGAGGATCAGCGTCGGGTAGTTGAAGTCGTCGCCGGTGTACATCCGCACGCCGGCCGGCAGCCGACGC
>JBIIIA010000174.1:0-6727 GCA_044235195.1 Thermoflexales bacterium | reverse complement strand
TCGCCGGTGCGCACGATGGCCGTGCACTTCTACATCCTCGCGGTCGAGGGCATCTCGCTGGAAAAAGCGTACGCCACCGGCGCCGTGCTGATCTTCACCATCCTGGCCATCAACGCCGCCGCCAATTTCTTCGTGCGCCGCGTCTCACGACGCGTCGGCCGCTGATTCGACATGAGTGACGCCACCGCATCTCCTGCTCCGGCCGGGCCGGCCCGGATCGAATTCGACGACTACTCGCTGTCGCTCAACAGCGACTCCGTGCTGCGCAACGTTTCGCTGGGCATTCCCTCGAATGCCATCACCGCCGTATTCGGCCCGGCCGGCGGCGGCAAAAGCGGCCTGCTGCGCTCGATCAATCGCATGGCCGAGCTCGCCGGCCGCGAGCACCACAGCGGCGACCTCCGCATCGACGGCGTCAGCGTCTTCGCGCCGGGCGCCGATCTGCCGGCGCTGCGCCGCCGCGTCGGCATGGTCTTCGCGCAGCCGGTGCCGCTGCCGATGTCGATCTTCGACAACGTCACGTACGGCCTGCGCCTGCAGAAGATCGACGACCGCCTGGCGCTGAACGCGGCCACGCAGCGCGCGCTCGAACAGGCCACGCTGTGGGACGAAGTGAAGGACCGCCTGCACTCCTCTGCGCTGGCGCTCTCCGGCGGCCAGCAGCAGCGCCTGAGCATCGCCCGCGTGCTGGCGCTCGAGCCGGAGATCCTGCTGCTCGACGCCCCCACCGCCGCGCTCGATCCGATCTCGACGCACCGCATCGAGGACATGCTCATGCAGCTGAAGCGCAGCTACACCATCGTGATCGTGCCGCACAGCATCCAGCAGGCCTCGCGCATCGCCGACGTCGCCGCGTTCTTCCTCGGCGGCGAGCTCGTCGAATTCGGCCCGCGCGACCGCATTTTTATCTCGCCGCAGGACGAGCGCACGGAAAATTACGTCACCGGCCGCTTCGGCTAGACTCGGCTCCTATGGCCGACACGCCGCTGCTGAACCGCACCGCACTACTCAACGCATTGATCGCGCGCATCGACGCGCACAGCTATCTCGAAATCGGCGTCAACAAAGGCCGCAACTTATCCGCCGTTCAATGCGAACGTAAAGTCGGCGTAGATCCGAAGCCGATCAACGCGGAAATCGTTGCGCTCACATCGGACGATTTTTTCGCGGCGAACCAGGAACGGTTCGACGTCATTTTCATCGACGGTCTTCACGAAGCCGAGCAGGTGCACCGCGACATCGTGAACGCGCTCGCGGCGTTGAACGAGGGCGGCTTCATCGTGTGCCACGACATGAACCCGTGGTCGGAGAAAACCCAGCTCGTGCCGTATCCCGGCGGGAGCTGGACCGGCGACTGCTGGAAAGCCTTCGTTCGCCTGCGCCGCGAACGCAGCGACCTCGAAATGTGCGTGGTCGACATCGACTGCGGCTGCGCCGTGATTCGCCGCGGGTCGCAGACGCCGCTGGCCATTCGCGGCGAACTCGACTATCGTGCGCTCGCGCGCCATCGCAGCGAATGGCTGAACCTCGTCACGGCCGAGGCGTTCGACGAATGGCTGCGCGGCGACATGCGCGCGCCGCTCGTCGCGCAGCCACAGCAGCCGTTGTGGCGCGCGGTGCTGCAGGCGCTCGGCGCGGCTGCCGCGCTGATGGCTGTATTTCTGGCTGTTTTCCTGACAGTTTTGCTGATCGTATCTTTCGTGTACGCCAGAATCGGGCCACGTGATGTAGAGGAATGGGACATTATCGTCGCCCTCATCTTCGGGCCACTGTCCATCGTTTTCGGTGCAACGTTTACCTTGCTTTATCTGCCCTTAGCCGCGGCCGCTGCCGTGCCAATCGGTATATACGCAGCGCTGCCGCGCCCACAGCGATCGACCGGTGACGCGATCAAGTCAGCGGCGAAGATCTTCATGCTACTCCCGGCGTCCATGATCGGCGCCATCGTCGGATTGAAGGGATATGTCGCAGTCGTCGCGATGGAAACTCGACAGTTGCCGTATGAGCCGACCATGGTGGGGCGGTATATCGTGGCGCTCACATGTATCGCCATGCTCTTCCCAACGATCTGCTATGCGACCATCCGCGCGGTTCAATCGCTGCCGCGCAGCCGGCGTGATCCGCGCTTCCATCCGGCATTGACACGCGGAGAATTCGTGCGCAGCGTCGTGCTGCCGAATGCTCGGACCCGGATCATCGTCGGGCTCGGCATCGCGTTCGGACGAGTCGTATGTGATGTCTTCATCGTCGTGATTTGGTTTGTCAGTATTGCAGCCGGTATGTATGGCAATTCGTTGCTATTAGCTTCGATCCTGTCACTCGGTATTACTGCTGCATCATGGTGGCTGCTGCGGCGAGGACGCCTCACCCCCTGACCCCCTCGCAGGGGGACATTGCTACGCGGCGTTTTCTTGATTCTGCGAACGTGTCGAGCGGCGATCCAGCAGGAAAATCGCAGGAAATGCAGGGTTTCATAGGAGATTGCAGTGTCGCATGAGGATGGGGCAAGCCTGAGCTCGGGGGCCACCCTTCCGCACGCAGAGAGATCCCTCCGCTTTGCCAGGTGCGCCGGTGGCCACGTACGAGTGAGCCGGCAAAGCGTTCGGGATGACGGCTGCGGGAGGGCGTCATCCCGAACGTCTTGCCCCGCATACACGGATTTCGTCACAGAAGAGTCCGGGCAAGACGGAGGGATCTCTCTTCGTGCAGTGCCGAGACCGACCACCGCTGAACGCGGGAGTGAGGTGGCGTACCAGGTAAACCACGGCGAAACGATGTCCCCCTGAGAGGGGGGTGAGGCGTAGGCCCAGCCCTCCCCCGCCCACCGTCGGGTACACTGTCCATCGGCATGCAGGAGCCTTCTATGATTTCCACTTCGACTGCCGCACCCACGACCACCACCAGCGAAGTCAAGATGAGCCTCGAAAAGGTCTCGGTCTTCTACGGCGCGTTCCGCGCCGTCGCCGAAGTGACGCTGCCCGTGCGCGGCAACGCCATCACGTCGATCATCGGCCCGTCCGGCTGCGGCAAGAGCACGCTGCTGCGCTCGCTGAATCGCATGAACGAGCTGCTCGGCAACGCGCGCGTCGAGGGCCGCATCTCGCTCGACGGCGAGGACATCTACGGCCCGCAGATCGACCCGGTCGCCGTGCGGCGCCGCGTCGGCATGGTCTTCCAACGCCCGAATCCGTTCCCCAAGTCGATCTACGAAAACGTCGCCTACGGCGTCACGCTGGACAAGCGCATGTCGCGCAGCGAACTCGATGAGGTCGTCGAGCGCAGCCTGCGCGGCGCGGCGCTGTGGGACGAGGTCAAGGACAAGCTCAAGCAGAACGCGACCATGCTCTCCGGCGGCCAGCAGCAGCGCCTGTGCATCGCGCGCGCCATCGCCGTCGAGCCGGAGGTGATCCTGATGGACGAGCCCTGCTCGGCGCTCGACCCGATCGCCACGCTGCGCGTCGAGGAGCTCATGCAGCAGCTCAAGACGCGCTACACCATCGTCATCGTCACGCACAACATGCAGCAGGCAGCCCGCGCCAGCGACTACTGCGCCGTGATGATGATGCGCCCGGAACGCGCCGGCGAAATGGCCGAGTTCGGTGAAACGCTGCAGATCTTCACCAACCCGCAGGACAAGCGCACCGAGGATTACATCACCGGACGCTTCGGCTGATTGCCCATGCAGCTGCCGCCGCTTCACGAAATCTGGGACCTGCCGCGCTCCTGCGTCGTCGCTCCGCTGGCGCGCGGCGGCTACAACAACCGCCTCTTCGGCGTGCGGCCGCGGAGCGATGCGCCGCTGACGCACGTGCTGCGCGTGTACGGCAATCACTCGAACGCGCGCCACATCGAGCATGAGCTGGCCGTGTTGCTGCAGCTGCAGCGCATGAAGCTGCCCTTCGCCGTGCCCGCCCCCGAGATCACGCGCCGCGGAGAGATGTGCGCCACGATCTCCACTGACGAAGGCAACAAACTCATGGTGCTGCTGCCCTTCCTGCCGGGCGCCAATCCCGCCACATCCGATCTGGCGCAGGCGCGCGCGGTCGGCGCCGCACTGGCGCACCTGCTCAAGGCGTTGAAAAAAGTCGACGTGCGCGGCCTGCGCCTGCCGCCCCCCGCCCGCGCGCTCGAGCGCGTGCACCCGCTGGTTCCCGAGCCGGCCCATGCGCTCGACGACCTGTGCTCGCTGCTCGACGCCGATCTCTGTCGCGCCACGAACGCGATCGTCGAACGCACGATCGCCGACGCCGACGCGCACATCAAATCGCTCGCCGTCCAGCTAACACACGGCGACGTCATCCCCGGCAACGTGCTGTGCGACGGCCCGCACGTCACCGCCGTACTCGATTTCGAAAATTGCTCGCTCAACCCGCCGATGATGGACCTCGCCGGCGCGCTCGACACCTGGCTGTGGGACGCCATCGGCCGCGACGAACTCTGGCTGCGCTTCGACGCTCTCGGCGGCGGCTTTGCTTCCGTCCTGCGCCCGTCGGAAAAAGAAATCACGGCGCTGCCGACGATGATTCGTCTGCGCAACGCCGTGGTGCTCATGCACCTCGTCGGTCGCTTTCACGGCGGCCTCAGCCCGCTCGTCGACGTCGAGTCATGGATCGAAACGTTCGTCACGATCGACGCCTGGCTGAAAAACCACGGCGCAAAGATGTGCGAGCGTGCTGCGAAGTGGTGAACGAAAAGCGGGCCCGATGCAGCATTGCATCGGGCCCGCCGTCACGTCGTCGAACTACCGCGACACGGGCGACACGCCCACGTTCGACGGCATCTTCGCCGGGCTCGGCGCGCCGGGCACGTAGCTCTCGTCGCCGAAGTAGCCGTGCACGCCCATCTCCGGGATGTCCAGGCCGCGCACTTCCACGTCCGCCGCCACGCGCAGCAGGCCGAACTTGTTGATCACTACGAAGAACACGTAGGACAGACCGCCCGCCGCCACCGTCACCGCCGCGGCCGTGATCAGCTGCGCACCGAGCTGGCCGAAGCCGCCACCATAGAACAGGCCCGTCACCGGCGTCGACATGCCGTTCCAGCCGGCCGTGATGTCATAGCCGTTGGCGAACAGCCCGACCGCCAGCAGTCCCCACATGCCGCACACGAAGTGCACCGGGACCGCGCCGACCGGGTCGTCGATCTTGACCTTCTCCAGCCAGCCCGACGCCCACACCACCAGCACGCCGGCCACCGCGCCGATGATCGCCGCGTCCATGCTGTTGACGAACGCGCACGGCCCGGTGATCGCCACCAGTCCGGCCAGCATGCCGTTCACCGACATCGCCGGATCCGGCTTGCGCACCGGATGAATGAACCACATGTAGAGCATCGTCACGATGCCGCCCACAGCACCGCCCACCAGCGTGTTCGTCGCCGCGTTCGCCGCCAGCTGACCGAACGTGCCGGTGAAGCCCAGCGACGAGCCGGGGTTGAAGCCGAACCAGCCGAAGAACAGGATCACCGTGCCGAGGATGCCGAACGGCAGGTTGTGCGCCGGAATCGCGTTCACCGAGCCGTCTTTGTTGAAGCGCCCGATGCGCGGGCCGATCACGATCGCGCCGACCAGGCCGATCACGCCGCCCACCATGTGCACCGGCCCGTCGCCGGCGAAGTCCACCACGCCGTTGCCCAGCCCGGCCAGGCGCCCGAGGTTCTGCAGCCAGCCGCCGCCCCACACCCAGTTGCCGATCAGCGGATACATGAACATGCTCACCCACAGGCCCATCAGGCAGAAGCCCGACCACTTGATGCGCTCGGCCGTCGAACCGGTCGGGATCGTCGCCGCCGTGTCCATGAACACCATCTGGAAGATGAAGAACGCCAGGATGCCGGTATTCAGGCCCACGCCCATCAGCATGAAGCCGCTGCCGCCGAGGATGCCGGCGTCTCCGATGGAGACCAGCGGCGATGCCAGCATGCCGGTCCAGTCGCCCAGCGTCACCGGCGAATGCGCCCACGGCCCGGCCACTGCGCCGGCGACCGCCGATTCACCCCACGCATGATTCACTGCGCCGTACTGAAATGCGAAGCCGGTCAGCCAATAGCCGAACGCGCCGATCGCGAACACTAGCATGTTCATCGCCATGGTGTGCGCAGCATTCTTCGCACGCGTGAAGCCGACTTCGACCAGCGCGAAGCCGGCCTGCATGAAGAACACGATGAACGACGCCAGCAGCATCCACATGATGTTGAGCGCGTCCTTCGTTTCCTTCGCCATGGCGTTGACCTGGTCGACGGTCGGCGGCTCGGTCGTCTGTCCCAGTACGCGCGAGGCGATGCCGAAGAATATTGCCAGCGACAGCACCGTGCCTGTCAGTCGAAGTGCGAAACGGAAAAGATTTCGTTTGACCATATGACTCCGATCATTGATTCGCTGCCCGTTGCAGCGCGAAAAAAATGGAGACGACGTCCAGGTCGCCCTTCTACATGGCGTCGATGTCACATCGACTGCCGCGTACGGGATGCTCTGCCTCTGCCCGTCCTGGGGAATTCGGCATGCGCGGCTTCATGGCGCGTCGCAGAGCAACATTCGGAAAAACGAAAACGCCCTCGTAACCCTTTGAGTTACGAGAGCGTCATGGGTCCCGAATGAGGCGGAAGTATACGGATTATGGTGACGCTGTCAAGAGGGAAAACTTCCCGGAGCTAGATTCCGTACAAGCCCTCGTACTTCGTCTTCAAATAGCGCAGATACGGCGCTACGTCGAGATCTCGTCCGGTCACG
>JBIIIA010000314.1:0-4284 GCA_044235195.1 Thermoflexales bacterium | reverse complement strand
GGCGCGGCTGGCGCGACCTCGGCCGCTGCCGCAGGCGTCGCCGTCGGCGGGGCAGCCGTCGGCTCCGGCGCGGGCGTCGCCGTCGGCGGCACGAGCGCAATCACTTGAATAAACACCGGATCGGAACTGACGGTGACGGCGTCTTCCACATCGAATCCCTTGAGCTGCACCACGCTCGATCCCGCCAGCGCATTCGGCGGCACTTGATAGTCGATCACCAGCGGGAACGCTCCGTTCTCATCGGGCTGGTCGATCACGGCGATCGGCTGGTTGTTCACCAGCACTTGCACTTTCGCCACGCCGGAACCCTTCACCTCGCCTTCGATGCGAAAGGGCTGCCCAGCCGTCACCTGCGACTGCTGCGCCGGTGCCGTGAGGATGGCCGTTGCGTCGCTCTGCGAAGCAACGCCACCAAGGACGAAGCGCAGCACGAAGAAGGCTGCGACGGCGACGACCAGCAGCACACCGGCTGCACCGAGGACGATAGCGGTTGTTCGTTTCATTTTTGCCTGTGGATCCGGCCCGGTGCGATTTTAGCAAATACGACGAAAGACAAACACAGAATGACAGCACCGATGGTCATCCATAGCCCTGCCCCGACGGCGATCGCCGTCCCATAGAGCGGCACGAGCGCAAGCGTGCGCACGACGAAGAATCCGATAACCACCACCATCGCAGCGGCGAAGCCGAGCAGCGCTGCGCCGCGCAGAACCGGCATCCGCACACGCGGCTGCAGCGCCAGCGCCGCACACGCCGGCAGCAGGACGCAGACTGCGATCAACTGCAGCGTAAACTCGGAGCCCTGACCATCCCACATCCGGCGAAGCTCCGGGTAACCCGGCATGGCCAGAAACAGAAGAAAAAACGTGGACAGAAAAGGCAGGATGCGGCGACGCGCTGCGGCGGCGACCATGACTGCCGCCGCCCACAGCGGCAGCAGAAATCCTTCGTTGAAGAACACACCGGCGTGCGGCGTGTAGTTGGTGAACACGGCCAGCTCGTGCGCGCTGAGCGAAAGCGCCGCCGATGCCGGACGCACCCACGGCAGAAAATGACCGATCACGAGGATCAGCACAGCAAGTGCGTAGACGATCCGAAAAACACGGGGGATCACGCGCCCTATCTTACTGGCGATGGCGCAGGGGAGAGGGGAGAGGGGAGAGGGACTAGGAATTAGGGGTTAGGGATTTGTCCTCCCCTAACCCCTAATCCCTATCCCCTTGTGATCGAGGCCCGCCGCAATTCCGCCTAGATCGCGCCCGTCGCCTTGAGGATGTTGCGCGGATTCATCGGCAGCACGTCGACGTGCACGCCGATCGCGTCGTAGATGGCATTGGCGAGCGCGCCGGCCGGCGGCACGATCGGCACTTCGCCGACGCCCTTCACGCCGAACGGGTGGTTCGGGTTCGGAACTTCGACGAGGATGGTCTCGATCATCGGCAGGTCGAGCGCCGTCGGCATGCGGTAGTCCAGCAGACTGCCGTTGAGGAGGTGGCCGTCCTTGTCGTAGACGTATTCCTCATGCATCGCCCAGCCCAGGCCCTGCGCCACGCCGCCCTGAATCTGTCCTTCGACGTAGCTCGGGTGAATGGCGCGGCCGACGTCCTGCGCCGCCGTGTAGCGCAGAATCTGCAGCTTGCCGGTGTCCATGTCCACTTCGACATCGACCACCTGCGTGGCGAACGTCGGCAGCGCACCCTTCGTATCCTGCGACACCGACACCGAGATCGGGCCGCCGGTCTCGTCGAGGCGGCCAGCCAGCTCCTTGAAAGTGATCGACTTGTCGCCGTACGAATACACGTCGCCCTTGACGTTCACCTGCTCGGGCTGCACGTCCCACAGCGCCGCCGCGTGCTTCTGCATCTCGGCGATGATCTTCTTGCCGAGCGCATGCGCAACCATGCCCGAACCGTACGTGCTGCGCGAACCGCCGGTGGCGTCGTTGAAGCCGACGGTCTGCGTGTCGCCCATCATCGGCCGAATGTCTTCGAACTTCAGGCCGATCGTCTCGGCCAGCTGCATCGCCAGCGACGCGCGCAGGCCGCCGATGTCGGTGCTGCCTTCGAGATAGCTCACGCGGCCGTCGGAGTTGATCACCGCGCTGGCCGACGAGCGGCCGTCCCAGTTGCCCCAGTAGCCCGAAGCCACGCCGCGGCCGACCTTATTGCCCGGGCGGCTCGGCGCCGGCTTCGGGCTGGAATAGTGCGGATGCGCCTTGATCGCGTCGATCGTCTCGAGATAGGCGATCGGCCCGTACGTCGGGCCGGCGGCGTGGCGATCGCCCTTGCGCGCGCCGTTCATGTGGCGCACGTCGAGCGGATCGAGCCCGAGCTTCTCGGCGATCTCATTGACGACCACCTCGGCGGCATACGCCGCGTTCGTGCCGCCCGGCGCGCGATACGCCTGCGCCTTGGGCTTGTTCACGATCACGTCGTAGTAATCGATGCGCATGTTCGCGAAGCGATACGGCCCGAAGATCACCGCCGCGCCCGCGCCGACCGGCGAACCCGGGAACGCGCCGGCCTCGTACGCCATCCAGGCATACGCCGCCGTGATGCGGCCGCTCTTGTCCGCGCCCATCTTCACGCGAATCGCCGACGCGCTCGTCGGCCCGGTCGCCTTCAGCACCTCGTCGCGCGACATCGTGATCTTGACGGGCTGGTGCCCGGCCTTGCGCGACAGCGCCGCAGCGAGCGGCTCGAGATAGACGTTCAGCTTGCCACCGAAGCCGCCGCCGATCTCCATCGGAATCACGCGCACCATCGCCAGCGGCACCTTCAGCACTTCGGACATTTCGCGGCGCTCGTCCCACGCGCTCTGCGTGCTCGTCCACACCGTGATGCTGCCGTCCATGCTCCAGATCGCCGTGCCGTTCTGCGGCTCGATGTAGCCCTGATGCACCGTCCCGGTGACGAACTCGCGCTCGACCACCACGGCTGCCTCGGCGAACGCCTTGTCGACGTCGCCCAGATCATGCCGTCCGTGCGACGCCACGTTCGTCGGCTTCGTGCCCTTCTGGCCGAGCTCGTCCGTGCGCAGCTCCTGCAGCACCACCGGCGAATCGTCGCGCATCGCCTGCACCGCATCCAGCACCGGCGGCAGCACTTCGTATTCGACCTTGATCAGCTTCAGCGCATCTTCGGCGGTGTGAATATCCACCGCAGCCACCGCGGCGACGACGTGGCCGTGATACAGCACGCGCGTCTGCGCCATCAGGTTTTCGCTGAGATAGCTGAAGTTCACCACGCCCTCGCCGGCGTGCACCGTCTCGTTCGACGCGGCCGGGAAATCGCGGCCGGTGATCACGGCGCGCACTCCGGGCAGCTTCTCCGCAGCGCTCACGTCGATGCTGCGAATGCGCGCATGCGCGTGCGGGCTGCGCAGAACCTTGCCGTACAGCAGGCCCTGCATCTTCACGTCCGCACCGTACTGTGCGCGTCCGGTAACCTTATCGATGCCGTCCGGGCGAATCGGACGTGTGCCGACTACCTTGAATTCCGGGGTCTCCACCATATTGGCTCCTCGCAACTCCTTCACAATGAATCAGGCCTTGGCCCGCATTTCCTCGGCGGCGGCCATGACCGCCTTCACGATCTTGTCGTAGCCCGTGCAGCGGCACAGGTTGCCGGCGAGGTGATAGCGAATTTCGTGCTCGGTCGGATTCGGGTTCTTGTCGAGCAGCGACTTCGACGCGATCAGGAAGCCGGGCGTGCACACGCCGCACTGCAGCGCCGCATTCTCCAGGAACTGCTGCTGCAGCGGATGCAGCTCGTCCCCGGCCAGCCCTTCGACCGTCGTCACGCTGCGCCCCTGCGCTTCCACGCCGAGCACCAGGCAGCTGTTCACCAGCACGCCGTCGAACAGCACGCTGCAGGCGCCGCAGTTGCCGTTGTTGCAGCCTTCCTTGGCGCCGGTGAGATTCAGCACGTCGCGCAGGACCTCGAGCAGGCTCTGGCGCGGCTCACACAGAAATTCGGTTTCCTGGCCGTTGATGGTCGCAGAGACGGCGACTTTCTTGGACATGATTTCTCTCCTGATGATGCGATGAGATCGACCGGCGACTGCCGCGTCGATTCGTCGACGATTCGGATTCGTTCACTGTGAACGGGCCGCGCGTCAGGCGCGAGCGCGTTCGACGGCGATCTCCAGCGCGCGCGTCGTCATGACGGCGGAGAGATGCTTGCGCTGTTCGGCGCTGCCGCGCATGTCGCTGATCGGTCGCGCCGCCGCCTTCGCCGCTTCGGCAGCGGCCGCGATCGCCGCCGCGCCGACCGGCTGCCCGAC
>JBIIIA010000173.1:0-6730 GCA_044235195.1 Thermoflexales bacterium | reverse complement strand
AGGGGGGATGGGAAATCTTGCTACTCTCTACTCTCTACTTTCTACTCTGAACTTCGTGATGCGCTCGATGAGTGAAATCGGCATCGGACGATCGAGCGGGAAGCGGATCGCTCCCTTGCTGCATTCGAAAGCGGCGAGCTCTTCAGCGAATGCAGCAATGGCGTCATGTCCTGCTGGATAGAAGCCGATGTGGGTTTTCCATGCGGCGAAATACACCAGCACGCGCTGTTGTCGGAACGCCGGCATCCCATAGCTGATGACTTCGTCGGCGGTGGGAGCGGCGCGGCGAATCGCGGCGCGCACCTCTTCGAGCGCATGCTGTACATCAATAGAGAACCCTGCGATGTACTCGTCGTGTGATTGCGGCTTTTTCATGCAATGTCCTGCGTGCCGATTACCAATCGTCGTCTTGCGCCATCGGCTGTCCGCCGTCTGCCGTCTGTCGTCCGCCGTCTGTCGTCGGTCGTCCGCCGTCTGTCGTCGGTCGTCGGCCGTCCGTCGTCGGCTGCCTGCCGTCCGTCGTCCGCCGTCTCTGTTCCACCATGTCCGCCAGCCGCTGCACGGTGCTCATCAGGCGGTGCTTCCATTGTTCGGGCGTGCCCTGGCGCAGGAAGGTGACCTGGTGCCGGCCGATCAGCGCGTCGGGGCCCAGCATTTTTTGCAGCACGCGAATCTGCGGCACGAGGCGCTCGAGCGCGTCGGCGCGCACGGTGACCTTGTTGCCCTCGCTGGTGATCGACGTGGCGCCGAGGCGGGCGGCCGCGATTTTCAACCGCACCTGCCACGTCAGGTTCAGCGTCGGCTGCGGCAGCTTGCCGAAGCGGTCGGCCAGCTCTTCTTCGAACGACTGCAGCTGTGCGTCGGTCTCGAGGCTGGCCACGCGCCGGTACAGCTGCACGCGCAGCGGCTCGTCGTTGATGTAGCTCTCGGGCAGTCCGACGGTCAGCGGCAGGTCGATCGCGATCGGCTTCGGCGGCTCGGCCGGCAGCGGCTTGCCGTCGCGCATCGCGCGCAGCGTGTTTACTTCGTGCGCCAGCAGTCGCGTGTACAAATCGAAGCCGACGCTGGCGATGTGCCCGCTCTGCTTCGGGCCGAGCATGTCGCCGGCGCCGCGCATCTCGAGGTCGCGCATGCTGATCGAATAGCCCGCACCGACGCCGCCGGTCTCGCGCAGCGTCTCCAGCCGCTCGCGCGCCTCGGGCGTCATCGGCGAGCGTCGATCGTGCAGGAAGTACGCATACGCCTGAATCGTGCTGCGCCCGACTCGCCCGCGCAGCTGATGCAGCTCGGCCATGCCGAAGTGATCGGCCCGGTCGATCAGGATGGTGTTCGCGTTCGGGATGTCGAGCCCGCTCTCGATGATGTTCGTCGAGAGCAGGATGTCGACCGCGCCGTCGGCGAAGCGCGTCATGATTTTCGCCAGCTCGCGCTCGTCCATCTGGCCGTGCGCCACGGCGAATTCGGCTTCGGGCACCAGCCGGCGCAGCTTCTGCGCCAGCAGGTCGATCGTCTGGATGCGGTTGTGCACCAGGAAGATCTGGCCGTCGCGGTCGAGCTCGCGGCGTATCGCCTGCTGCACGACGACGTCGTCCCACGGGCCGACGAACGTGATCACCGGCAGTCGTTCGGCCGGCGGCGTTTCGATTTTGCTGATCGCGCGCACGCCGCTCAGCCCGAGATACAGCGTGCGCGGAATCGGCGTCGCCGTCAGCGTCAGCACGTCGACCTGCGTGCGCAGCTGCTTGAGCTTTTCCTTGGCCGTCAGGCCGAAGCGGTGCTCTTCGTCGATGACCAGCAGGCCGAGGTCTTTGAACTTCACTTTGTCCGACACCAGGCCGTGCGTGCCGACGATGATGTCGATGCTGCCTTTCTCGAGCTTTTCGAGAATCTGCTTTTTCTCGGCGGCGGTGCGGAAGCGTGAATGCATTTCGATGCGCAGCGGAAACGAGGCCAGCCGGCGCGTGAACGTGTTCCAGTGCTGCTGCGCCAGCACGGTCGTCGGCACCAGCACCGCCACCTGCTTGCCGTCCTGCACGGCCTTGAACGCCGCGCGCAGCGCCACTTCGGTCTTGCCGTAGCCCACGTCGCCGACGACGAGGCGATCCATCGGCATGCCGCGCTCCATGTCCCGCTTGACGTCGTCGATCGCCCGCAGCTGGTCGTCGGTCTCGACGAACGGGAAGCTCGATTCGAGCTCGCGCTGCCATGCGTTGTCCACGGCGAAGGCGTGGCCCTGCGACATCTCGCGCGCGGCGTACAGCTTGAGCATGTCGCGCGCCACTTCGGCGGCCGCGCCTTTCGCGCGCGTCTTGTGCTTCTCCCACTCGCCGCTGTGCAGCTTGTCCAGCCGCGGCCGGTCGTCTTCGCCGCCGACGTAGCGCTGCACGCGGTCGAGCTGATGCAGCGGCACGTACAGCCGGTCGGCGTCGGCGAATTCGAGCAGCAGATATTCGCGCGCGGAATCGACGGCCGCCTGCGGGCCGAGCGCCGAGCCGCCCACGGTGAGCGACACTAGCCCGCGGAAGATGCCGACGCCGTAGTCTTCGTGCACGACGGCGTCGCCCGGCCGCCAGTCGGCGAATGCCTTCTCGGGCGCGCTCTTGCGCGCTCGGCCGCGCGTGAACGACTCGGGCTTCGACTGGCCGAACAGCTCGGCGTCGGTCAGCACGACCAATCCACCGCGCTCGGCTTTCCATGTGAATCCACCGGGCAGCGCCGCCACCACGAAGGTGACGCCGCGCCCCGGCGCTTCGTCGAGCGATTCGTGCGCCGCGCGCGCGCCGTGGTTTTCCGACCACACTTCGGCCATGCGCGCCGCCTGGCGCGAGATGACGACGATGTCCTGATCCTGATGCGCCGCCAGGTAGTCCTGCGCGGCCGGCATCTGGCCGGCGAAGTGCGGCGGTGCGCGGAACGAGCGCGCGAGCGAGCCGGCGTCGGGCTCGTGCATGCCGTCGGTCGGCTGGCCGAGCACCACGCGCGGCAGGTTCGCCGTCGCCGCGACGAAGGCGTCCCATGCGGCGAACGGCGGCGCCGCCGGGACGATGGTCGCCTCTTCTGCGGAGGCGTCGCGTTCCTGCAGCGCCGCGTCGAGCGTCTCTTTTTCGCGCGCGGCTTTTTCTTCGAGCGCCGCCCACGCATCGTGCAGCTCGCCTTCGTCGTCGATCGCCAGCAGCGCGTCGGGCCCGAGGTGGTCGAGCAGCAGCGCAGACGCCTCCGGGCGCGGCAGATCGAGCGGAGTGACGCGCGCGCGGTCGACCGATGCGCCGCTGCGCTGCGTGCCGGGGTCGAAGAAGCGGATCGAGTCGATCTGGTTGCCGAAGAGTTCGATGCGCACCGGCTGCGGGTGCGCGGGCGACCACACGTCGAGGATGCCGCCGCGCCGGCTGAACGCGCCGACGCGCTCGACGACGGCTTCGGGCTCGTAGCCGATGTCGACCCAGTGGCGCAGCATGGCGTCGAGCGAGAGCGTCTGGTCGATGCGCAGCAGCCGCATGCCCTGCACCCACGCTGCGGACGTCGGCGTCGGGTGCATGAGCGCGCGTGGGCTGGTGACGATCAGCGGCGGCGGGGCGTCGCTTTCGTGAAGCTGCGCGAGCACGCCGCTGCGCTGGGCGATGACTTCGCGCACCGGGGCGACGGTGTCGTAGAAGGCGGTGTTCGGCTCCGCGAATCGCTGCACGTCGGCGCCGCTGAGCTGCGCCAGCGCATCGACCGCCAGCCGCGCGGCGTCGACCGACGCGGCTACGTACAGCATCGGGCGTCGCAGCGCGCGGTGCAGCGCCGCGGCGGTGATCAGGCGCGCCGTGCGCGGCAGCCCGAGGATGGTCGCGTCCGTGCAGCGGTCGGCGAGTGCGGCGATGAGGTGGTCGAACGCCGTCGCGCGCGCGACGACGTCGGTGAGACCGAGCAGTGGCACGCTGCCATTGTAGTAGCCGCGTCGGCTACTTCTTCAGCTCTTCCAGCATGGCGATGAGCTGATTTTCGAGCGCCGTGAGCTCATCCTGATTGTTCGAGTTCAAAGGGTTCGGCGGCGGCGACTGCCTGCGCACGGCGGGCGGCGTCTGGAGCGTTTCCGATGGGTCGGCGTCGCTCGCTTGTGCGCGCTGCGGCGGAAGCGGCAGCGGCGTTTCTGCAGCGATCGTCGAACGGGCCTGCACGTCGTTCGCGCGCACGTCGGTTTCCGTCATGCGCAGCGACTGCTGCTGCAGGCGGCGCGACAATTCGGCGAACGCCGTCTGCAGGCTGGTCACCACGTTGTGCGATTCGCTGGCGCGCACGCGGTACTCTTCGATTTGCACCTTGAGCGCGGTGATGGTCAGGTAGCGTTCGTTCAGCTGCTTGCGCGCGTCGTCCAGCGCCGTCTGCAGATCACGTACCTGCGCCTGCAGGCGCGTGATCATTTGATTCTTGCCGTCCCACTGTTCTTCCATCGTGAGCAGCTCGTTGCGCGACTCTTCGACTTGTCGACGGCTGGCGCGCACGGTGGCCTTGAGTTCTTCGAGCTGTGTTTCGGCGGCGCGCGCCACCGCCTGCGCCTGATCGAGCTGGCGGCGCAGCGCCTGCGCTTCGGTCTGCGCCTGGGTGAATTCCTGCGCGGTGCGGTCGCGTTCTTCCAGCGCCTGGCGCCGCACGGTCAATGCGCTTTCGCGCACGCTGCGCACCTCGGAGAGTTCGTGTCGTGTGCGCCGCATTTCGCGGCCGTTCACCCACCACGCCACGAACGCACCCAATGCGGCTCCTGTTACGCCGATCAGGAGCGCCAAGATGACGGCCAGCGCGGGCGCGATCTGAAGGTAAGCCTGTGTTGGCGAAGTGCTTTCTGTGAACATGCCGTTTTCCCCCGGTCTTGGGCGGGTTGCGCGTACACTTTGTGCCGCCCGTACTACGCTGAGGATTGTAGAGAGTATTACGGATCGATTGTTCGGTCTTTGGGCTGAAATTTGAAATTGCTTAGAAATACGCCATGACGATCGCAGAAGCGCTTTTCGATGTCCGCGCCCGCATCGACCGGGCGGCCCACGCCGCCGGGCGAGATTCGGGGGAGGTTCGCCTGATTGCCGTGTCGAAGACATTTCCGACCGAGGCGGTGCTCGCGGCGCTCGCCGCCGGGCAGCGCGACTTCGGTGAAAATCGCGTCGAAGAGGCGCTGCCGAAAATTGCCGCCGTCGCTGCTGCGTCTTCCGATGCACCGCGCTGGCATCTGATCGGCCATCTGCAGTCGCGCAAGGTGCGCGACGCCGGGCGCAGCTTCGGGCTGATTCACTCGGTCGACACGCTGCGCCTGGCGACGCGCATCGACGCGCAGTCGCCGGCGCCGCAGGAAATTCTGCTGGAATGCAACGTCAGCGGGGAAGAGAGCAAGGCCGGCTTCGTCGTCGCCGGCTGGGAGAACGACGCCGCGCACCTGGACGCGTTTCTCACTGAAGTGCGGCAGATCATCGCGCTGCCGAATCTGCGCGTGCGCGGCCTGATGACGATGGCCCCGATCGTCGACCAGCCGGACGCCGCGCGCCCGTTCTTCGCTTCGCTTCGCCGGCTGCGCGACGCGTTGCGTGAACGTTTCCCGGATGACGCGCACACGTCGTGGCGCGAACTTTCGATGGGCATGAGCGACGATTTCGAAGCCGCCGTCGCAGAGGGCGCCACGCTGGTCCGCATCGGTCGCGCCATCTTCGGTTCGCGGTGAATGAATCAGGGACGAATTTCCGTATGACCACACTTCCCACCTTCCGTGCCGCCCTCGGCCCGGCCTTCGATCGCCTGGCGCCGGCGCTGCGCCGTCATTACGACCTGGCCGCCGGTGAAACGGTGGTCGTGCGCGGCCGTATGCGCGCATGGAGCCGATTCCCGTGGCTGCGGCTCTTCCTGCCGTTCATGCCCATCCCGGCCGAATCGGTCGAGGTCACCGTGCACAATCGCGGCCTGCTCGATCGCGGCGAGCTGTGCTACGAATGGGTGCGGCTGTTCGCGTATCCCGGGCGCACGCTCGAAAGCTACACCCTGACGCGCCCGGCGCCCGGTTCGGCGCGCGTCCTCGATACGTTCAACCGACGGGCGAACATCGCCGTCACCCTCGGCCTCGACGTCCTCGACGACGGCGCTGCGCTGCGCCAGGTGAACGCCGGCCCGCAGTTCGCTCTCTTCGGCGCGCGCCGCCTGCCCCTGCCGCCGTTCGCGCACGTCCATACCGTCGCCGTCGAACGCGCCGTCGATGAGCGCACCGTTCATACCGAAGTGACCATCTCGCATCCCCTGCTCGGCCGCATGTTCGGGTATGAGGGAAAGCTGATAGTAGATAGTGATAGCAGATAGTGATAGTCATCTATCTACTATCACTATCTACTATCACTATCTACTATCACTTTCTGACACCCCCGTCACCCATCGTCAGCTTCGTCACGCCGTTCGTACGGCATGCTGAACCACGCGCGACGCCCCTCGCGCGCGAAAGGAGTTCATCATGCGAATGCGAGCGGCGTTTTTATTTTTTCTGTGTGCGATCGGGGCGGCGGCATGGAGCGATTCTGTGCTCTCGACGCAGGCGCAGGCGGTGTCTTCCGGCGTGAAGATCACAGCGTTGCACTACTACGGGCGCGAAGGGACGCTGGACGAGGCGATCCGGCTGACGAACACGAGCGGGCAGACGGTGACGCTGGACGGGCGCTGGACGCTGAGCGCGCCGTACGGGACGAGTGTGCGGACGGCGAGCTTTCCTGCGGGCGGGGTG
>JBIIIA010000172.1:0-6761 GCA_044235195.1 Thermoflexales bacterium | reverse complement strand
ATCGCGCCGACTTTGCCGGCGCTGCGGTAATCGTCCAGGTTGCGCGACGGCAGGTTGCACGCCAGGCCGCTGCCGAGCCGCTTGAGCACGGCGTCGATGGTCAACGGATCGGCGGGAAACACTTCGCCGAGCATGATGACCTTGCGGCGCAGCGATTCTTCCTCAGCGTTCGAACCATCGAACGTGAGCGGCTTCTCGACGCCGTCGCTGGTGAGCGATTTCGTGCCGACGAATTTTTTCAAGACGGCGTTGATCGCCACGTCTTTGGCTTCGGGATGCGAGTGAATGGCGTAGGCCGGCACGCGCACGAGGATCGTGTCTACGCCGTTGACCTGGGCGGGCAGCATTTCCTCGGTCAGGCCGGCGGTCTCCGAGACGCACAGCGACACGGCGGCGATGAGTTTTGTGCCGGGCATCCGGCTGGCCTCGACGCACGACGCGATCGCCGCTTCGGCGACGTTGCCGGCCACGAGCTCCTTCGTGCCCAGCTCCGGCGCAGAAATGGATTTGCGCGACGCGTAGAAATGCGACACGAAGCTCAGGCCGTACAGGCAGCCGGTGTCGGTAACCATCGCCGTCTGCAGCCCGTCGATGCGCATGAGCACGCGCAGGCTGCCGAACGCCGGGCACATCGACTGCGGCGTCAGGTTGTTCTCCGGATCGACGGAGTGGCCCTGCGCCGGCTGTGCGGGCTTGCCCGGCGTCGAAATGAGATCTGGGGTGATGAGATTGCCTTCCGGCACAGTCATGGTCATTGAATTGCCTCCATTACCGTGGTGCGCATGCGCACCGCGGCCCACAGCAGCGCCGCCGCGCCGATGGTGCTGATGATCTGTTCGGTCCACTGCAACGCAAGCGTGCCGGCGCCGGCGGCGGCCAGGCCGCTCAGCGCAAAGCTGGCGACGACATAGAACGCCACGCATGCGGCGGCGATGCGATCGCCCTGCCCGCGAGCGCGCAGAACCAGGCCAGCCCCGCACGCCAGCATCGCCGCCGTCAGCAGCGTGAGCAGCGGCATCTTCCATGCACCGCCGCCGCCGGCGACTGCAACTGCGACAGCCAGCACCACGCTGATCACAGCGACGCCGAGAACGCGGATCCGAGCGGGCATGCGCAGCACGGCCAGCGCCAGCAGGCCGAAGCCGGGAGCCAGCAGCGGGAACAGTGCGCCGCTCAGCAGCGGCGCGTCCACGCTCCATGCCGCCATGGCAAGCTTCCACAGCGCCTTGGCCGCGCCGCCGGCGACGATCAGCACCGTCGCGATGCCGGCCGCGCGCGCGGCGAACGCGCCGTCGCGCGCCAGCATGCGCACCAGATTCCACAGCGCCGCGGCGCTGATGATCACCGGCATGAAATTCTGCAGCGCAAGAGAAAGCGGATAACTCGTCATGCGTAGAACGGCGCCGTGGTGTAGCGCAGGTCGGCCATCTTGAAAGTCTCACCGCTGTGGCTGAGCGCCGAGAGAATCGCGATCTTGGCGTCCGTTTCATCGCGCGGGTCGCCGAAGATGGCCTCCCAGCCTTCTTCGCTGGTGACGACGACGCCACGCTCGGATTCCTCGACGAGCTGAGTCACGGTCAGGCCCATCTCCTGCATGATGCGGCGCACCACGAGCTTGGCGTCCTCGCTGTATTCGTCGCTCGAAAGATCGACGCCGGTGGCCGCTACGGTGGTGCGCCCCATCAGGTCGTCCATCGACGCGCCGGGCGGCACGCCGGGAGGCTCGGCGGCGCCGAACACGTCGAGAAATTCATCGTATTCGAGCGGAGCCACGGTATCGGGCGGCGTGTACTCGCGGCGATGAATCTTGTTGACGAACTGATCGAACAGCGCATCCATCTCCGGCATCTCGAAGAGCAGCTTGCAGCGATCGCTCAGGATGCGCGCCGGCGGGCTGAACGGGATCTTCAGCAGGATCGGCAGGCCGACGCGCTCCGCGAATCGCTCGGCCACGCCCGAGCCGTCGTCGCGATTCAGCACCATGCCGATCACGCGGGTGCGGCCGCCCATCGCCTGAAAGTAGTTCACCGCGCGCGCGATGTTGTTCGCAGAGTAGAGGCTCATGCGATCGTGCGACGCCACGATCACGATTTCTTCGGCCAGGCTCTTGGCGATCGGCGTAGCGAACCCACCGCACACCACGTCGCCGAGAAAATCCATGACGATGTAGTCGAGCGCCCAGTCCGCCATGCCGCGCTCCTCGAGCAGGCCGAACCCGAACGAGATGCCGCGCCCGCCGCAGCCGCGGCCGACTTCCGGACCGCCGAGCTCGGCGCCGTAGATCGGCGCGCGGCCGTAGATGTCGGTCTTGAAGATCAGGTTCTGCACACCGAGATCTTTCTCGCGCCCGGTGTCCTTGAACAGGCGCCACTGGTCGCCGATCGTCGGCAGGCTGCGCCCGTCGAACAACGCGTTGCAGCTGTCGTGCTTGGGATCGCAGCCGAGCTGCATCACGCGCAGTCCCTTGAGCGCCATCTTGGCGCTGAGGTTCGCGGTGAAGAAGCTCTTCCCGATGCCGCCCTTCCCATAGATTGCGATCATTCGTGGTGTCATAGTTGCTCCGGATTTATTTGAATCGCTCGTCGAGTTCCACCCGGTAGCCGATGGCCAGC
Source organism: Thermoflexales bacterium (assembly GCA_044235195.1). GTDB lineage: Bacteria > Chloroflexota > Anaerolineae > J036 > Brachytrichaceae > CANJQH01. Next base: position 4,149 of record JBIIIA010000172.1, on the reverse strand, counting down.
CGGTTCGTCTTGTTCGCCAGCGCGACGATTTCCATCAGTTCGCCGAACATGGCGTCGTCCATTCCCTTCGCGCGCGCCGCAGCGCTGTGGCTGCCGATGCAGTATTCGCAGTTGTTCGTCACGCTCACCGCGATGTAGATCAGTTCGCGCGTCAGCGGATCGAGCAGCCCAGGCGTCGCCATCAGCGCCTTGACTTCTTCCCACGTTCGCCGCAGCGTCAGTGGATGCACGGCGATCACCTTCCACAAGTTGTTGATGAAGTCGGTGTTGCGTGTGCGACGGATGTCGTCGTACACCTCGCGCACTTCGGGCGAGGCATCCTCGTATTCGATCAGCTTCATCGGCCCTCCCACTGCAGAATCATCTTGATGCACTTCGGATCGTGAAATGCCACGTCGAACGCTTCCCGCGCTGTTTCAGCTCCCATGCGATGCGTCAGCAACGGCCGCACGTCCACCTCGCCCGCGGCGATGGCATCGCGCGCACGAACCAGATCGCCCGGGGCCCACTGCGAGCTGCTGGCCAGTGTGAGCTCGCGCAGAAAGATCGGCGTGTACGGCAGCGCGATGCTCTGGTAATAGCCGAGCAGCACTACGCGGCCACCGCGCCTGACTTTCATCAGCTCAGCGGCGATCGCCTCCATCTTTCCGGTGGCGTCGATGAGCACGTCGAACTGCGCCGCCGTGAATTCCTGCGGCGGCGCGTCGGGATCGACGACGACGTCGGCCAGCGCCACGGCGCGCCGCTCGGCGATGCGATCGGTCACGGTGACGTGCGCCCCGCGCGCACGCGCGAAGCGCGCCGCCAGCTGCCCGACGACGCCCTGCCCGAGGATCGCCACACGCTGCCCGGCCACAACGCCGCCGACGTCGACGCCGTGCAGCGCCGTGGCCGCCAACGCCAGCATCACCCCCTGCTCGTCGGTCAGCGCCGCGATCTCCGTCAAATGCGACGCCGGCGCGACGATGTGTGCGCTCTGACCGCCGAACGCCGGATTGACGCCGACGAATCCGTAGTTGCCGCCGACATACACGCGGCGCCCGATCCACTCCGCCGCTGCTTCGCCGGCTTCGATCACTTCGCCGACCGTCTCGTATCCCGGCACCACCGGGAATTGCAGCATCGGATGCGGCATCACGCCCTGCAGCAGCATGCGCTCGGTGCCGGCGCTGATCGACGTCGTCGTCGTGCGCACCAGCACGTCCTGCGGACCGAGCGGCTTGAGCTCCACCTCACGCATCTCGATCGTGTGCGCAGTGGGAATGACGATGGCGCGCGTGTTCACCGCGACACCATCTCCATGACGATGCCGATCTCGGCGATGATCAGCACGGGAACGGCCACGATGATCACGACCATGACGAGATCGAGAATGGTGATCGGACGCATCCGACGCACCGGGCGATGCACACGTTCACTCTGCGTTGCAAGATCCACTCCGATGGCACTCATGCTTTGATTCCCTCCAGCCGGTCTTCGAGATCGGCGTACATTTCACGCAGTTGATCCAGCACGTCGTCGTCGGCCTTCCACAGGCCGCGGCCGCTGGCTTCGAGCAGACGGCCGACGATGTTGCGCATCGCCTGCGGGTTCGCCTTTTCCAATCGCTCACGCATCTGCGGGTCGAGCGCGTACGTCTGCGCCGCCTGCGTGTACACCCAGTCGTCCACGCCGCCGCTCACCGCGTCCCAGCCGAGCATGTACGTGAAGCGGTTGCTGATCTCGGTCGCACCGCTGTGACCGTGCTTGAGCATCCCCTCGTACCAGCGCGGATTCAACAGCTTGGTGCGATATTCGACGCGCAGCACGGTATCGACGTCGTCGATCTTCGTGTCCGCGGTATACGTCTCGACGTAATTGAGCTTCACGTCGCCGCTCGTGTTTCGCTTGCGCGCCGCCAAATGCAGCGCCCCGCTCGACGAGAAGTAGTGGTCGATGTCGGCCACGCCGAATTCGACCGAGTCGACCTCCTGCACTACACGACCGACCGTGCCGAGCAGCGACTTGAGCATCTCCGGCGCCTTCTCACCGGAGCGACCGCCGCCGTAGGCGTACGAGTTGCGGCGAATGAACTGCTGATCGAGGTCGTCGTCTTTTTCCCAAGCGCTGTCTTCGACCATGTCGTCGACGTACGTGCCGTAATTTCCCTGCGCCTGCGTGAACAGCCGCGCCGTCGCCGCGTCGAAGCTCACGCCCCTGGCCATCTCGGACGCGACGTGCTTCTTCACGAAGTTCATGTCTTCCGGTTCGTCGGCCTGGGCCGCCGCGCGCACGAGCCGATCGAGATGGTCCATCAGGTTTTCGAACGTGTCGCGGAAGATCGGGCTGAGGTTCATCAGCACGTCGATGCGCGGACGCCCCAGCTCCTCGAGCGGGATCAGTCCGTAGTGGCTGATCTTGCCCTGGCCGTCGTACTCCGGCCGCGCGCCGAGGAAGCGCAACACGCAGGCGACCGACTCGCCTTTGGTCTTGATGGTGTCCAATCCCCACAGCACCTGCGCCACGGTCTCTGGATACGCGCCGTTCTCGGCGACGTGGCGCGCCAGAATCGCGTCGGCCACCTGCGAACCGCGCGCGTACGCCAGCTCCGATGGGATGCGCCACGGGTCGATGGCGTGGATGTTGCGACCGGTGGGCAGCACGTCGGCGCCGTCACGGATCAGGTCGCCGCCGGGCGCCGGCGCGATGTAGCGCCCGGCCAGACCGTTCACCAGCGCGTCGAGCTCGCCGCGGTTGTCCCCGAGCAGGCGCGCCAGTTCGCGCCCGGCGCGCGCCAACGCCTGCGCATCCGGATCGGCGGCCAGATTCCCTTCGCGCAGCAGCGCGCTGTCTTTTCCGGGCTTGCGGCCGAACACCGTCCACTCGACGAATTCGCGGGCGTGCTCGTCGATGCGCTCACGCAGATCGACGCAGTCGGACTCACCACGCCGTGCGCGCGCCGCCAAGTCGCCGTAGCCGTGAAAGCGATCGGCGACGCCGGCGCCGCGCAGCAGCACGCTGCCGAGCGAATGGCCGTTGCCGCGCGCCTTGAGCGCTTCGGTCACCGTCACCACCTGCGATTCGATCGGCGGCGCATCGCCGAACGTGTGCAGGGCATTGGTGATCAGCCGCGACTCGAGCTCACGCACGTACGCATACAGCCGGCCGGCGAACTCGGCGAACGATTCGCCGGCGCGCCGCGGGCAGTCGTTGTCCAGGCCGGCCAGCGCCGCCTTGCGCTCGATCGATTCGGCGAGTACATCGAGGCCGTCGCCCTTGCCGGCCGCCTCGCGATAGTCGGTCAGCATCTCGCGCAGCGCCGCGAGTTCCTTGTAGAGGCCGGCGCGCGTCATCGGCGGCACCGCGTGCGACACGATGGTGGCGTAGCCGCGTCGCTTGGCGATGCTCGATTCGCTCGGGTTGTTCATCGGGTACACGTAGAGATGCGGGATCTCGCCGAGCAGCGCATCCGGCCAGCAGCTGCGCGTGGCGCCGAGCTGCAGGCCGGGCATCCATTCGGCCGAGCCGTGCATGCCGACGTGCACGAGCGCCTGTGCGCCGAAGCCGCGCGACAGCCAGCGATAGAACGCCAGATACTGATGATGCGGCGTGTTTTCCTTGTCGAACAGCAGACGCATCGGATCGCCCGTCACACCGATGCGCGGCTGCACGCCGATGTACACGTTGCCGAACTGCAGGCCGCCGAGATACACCGCGTCCTTGCCGGCCGGGGCGATCTCGCCGGGCCAATGCCCCCAGCGCTCCTCGACGCGCTCGCGCTCGCGCAGCGTCGTCCACTCGTTGAATTCGCGCTGCGTCACCTTCACGCCGGGCAGGCCGCCGCGCACGTTGTACTGCGACTTCTGCACGTCGGTCGCCTCGTCGAGCATCTGCATCAGCTGCTCGGCGCTCTCCGGCAGCGTGCCGACGTCGTATCCTTCCTGTTCGAGGCGACGCAGCATGTTCAGCAGGCTGCGCGGCACGTCGAGCAGCGCCGCCGTGCCCTTCTTGCCGAGGCCGGGCGGGTAGTCGTACACCACGAACGCCACTTTTTTCGTGCGGTTCGGCGTGCCGCGCAGCTCCGCCCATTTGCGCACGAGATGCGACAGCCGCGCCAGTCGATCCGGCACGGTGACGAACTTTCCATCGTTGATCGCGCCGAGCACCACC
>JBIIIA010000009.1:0-21076 GCA_044235195.1 Thermoflexales bacterium | reverse complement strand
GCGAGGCGAGAATCGCCGCAACGCCGTGACCCGGCGGCATTGCCGAGATCAGCGCCTCCGCAGACGCGCGCCACGTGCGGCCATATTTGCCGCGGTGCGTCAGACCGTCGTCGAGCACCAGCAGCAGCTGTGATTTCGACGCAGCAGTTTCCGTCAGTGTCGCCCGTACCGCAGCCCCCGGCTGTTCATCGAAGGAAGCGGTGAACGCCCGATCCGACAGATCGTCGATGAATTTGCCGTTCGCATCGCGCACGACGACGCGACACACGATTCTCGGATAAGCACCGGCGTCGCAGTCGTCGACGCGCACGTGCAGTCCGCTCGACGCATGTCCTGCCGCTCGATTGCCGACGAGGGACGCAGCTACGAACAGACCGGCCGCGAACAAAGTACGTGCACGATTTTTCATGATTACTCCATCACGAGAACGCTGGTCGCACCGAGCGTGATCTCGTCACCGACGAACAAAATGCTCTCGCGGCACAGAGCCACGCCGTTGCGCGCAACGACGCAGCCGGTCCGCGGCCGCACCATCCAGGCGTTGTCCCGGAAATGCAGTTCGGCATGCCAGCGCGAAATTCGCCGATCCGCCGGGTTCAGCGCACGTCCCAGCGCGAAGGGATTCGTAGTCACTATCGTGGTCTTCCCCGTCGCACGCACGTGCAGACGCAGCGGAGAAAATCCGGCGGCAGTCGCAACCGCACCGGATTCAGATCCATCGACTCGTATGGATTCACGCCGATGCTCCGACCATCGATCGGCATTTTCATCACGCAGGAATGCGCGCCACATTCCCGCGAGCGCATCGATGTCGCTGCGCATATCGACGTCGAAACGCGCAGTTCGATGTACGCCTGCGTTCAGAACTCGGATCCTGCTGTTCGGTCCGACGAATACGTCACCGGCGTCGAGCGCACCGTGCACGATTCCGTGCCGGTGCATACCCGCGAGCACATCCTGCAGTTGTGTCAATGCGTCGGCAATCTCCGCGTCGTCTGCGCCGTGCGCAGCGCGGCTGCGCAGCGAAGCACCGGACAGCGCCTCTTCGATCACGTACGGCTGCGCAGCCGATGCATTGCCGCCGTACACCTGCACGAGGGCAGGATGCGATGCACGCCACGTCGGCGCTGCGGCGATGTAGCGATCCAATGATGTTCGCGCCGCTGCGCTGCGATCGTGCCAGTATTTCACGATCAACGGCTCGCCGTCTCCGTCATCGGTGCGACGCGCTCGCATGACGGTGCAGCGATGGCCGGTATGCACGAGCGCTTCGAGCTCGAAGGTGATGGGAGCCACCGCCGACGTCTCGTGCGACCGATGCGTATGCGCATGCGACGTCGTTGCACCGTCGCGCGTCAACGCGAACACGTTCGCACCGATCTGAAACTGCTCACCGGCGCGAAGCTCTGCGTCGAAGATGCGCCGCCCATCCGACCAGACGCCGTCGACGCTGCCGAGATCGCGCAGCCGCACACTGTCCCTGTGCGGCTCGACCACGGCGTGCCTGCGCGATGCTCCGCTTTCGGCGACGCGCAGGTCGCTGTCGATGCTGCGACCGACGCGCAGCGGATGTGTCAGCGTCCATTCCTGTCCTGCCAGCGGCCCGGCGATGCAGCACAGCCGCAGCGGCACGACCGCCCGCCGCGCCAGCGCGACGCCGACCGGCACGCCGATCCCCAGCACGGCGGCAGCCGCCCCGGCGACGGCCAGCGGATCGAGCGGCGTCACACCCCACCTCGACTCATGCGCTGCGCCAGCTCCCAGCGCGCGTGCTCCTCCGCCTGCTGCACGACGTCCGCCGTGGTGCGCAGCGCACCAGCGATGTGGCGCAGCATGGCCGGCACCCGCATCATGCGCACCGTGCAAGCATCCGACTGCATCGCGTACTCGTCGGCCGCGAACCCCTGCCAGTCCTGCATCACGGCGCTCACCGTGTCCTTCGCCTGCGCCGCCAACTGCTCGGCTTCCTCCGCGCGCGCGTCGAACTCGCCCGCCACGGCCCGCATTTCGTCGTAGTCGATCCCCAGCAAAAACGACATATTCCCTCCCCCTTAATCGTCGGCGGCGACGATCGAGCGAATCGCCTCCTGCGCCGCCCGCTCGCCCGCTTCGAGGACGTCCGCCGCCTTCGCCACGTCGCCCGACAATCGCCCGAGCGCTGCCGGCGTGCGCGTCATGCGCGCGGCGCAGCTCTGCAGCTGGCGCACGAATTCATCCTCCGCCACGCCCTCCCAGGCGGCGCTCAATTGTTCGGCGCGCTGCTGCACCGACGTCATGCACGCCTCGAACTCCTGCGCCTCGGCCGCCAGCTTCGTCGCCGCCGCGCGCAGTTCTTCGTAGTTCACGTGAATGCGGCTCACTGCGCGCCTCCATCCGACGTCACCGTCGCCTCGACTGCTTCACGCGCCTGCTGTTCGCCGGCGCGCACCGTCTCGGCCGTCTTGTTCAGCGCCGCCCCGACCTGGTCGAGCATGCGCGGGAAGTGCGCCGCCTCGGCCAGGCACGCGGCGAAATCCTGATCGAACGCGCTGCGCGCCCGGCCCGTCCAGTGCGAGTCGAGCGCCGCAGCCGCGCCGTGCAGCCGCTGCAACGCCGTACGGGCGCGCTCCGCGCAACGGATGATGTCGCCGGCGGCGGCGCACATCTCCGGGTAGCTCATGCGAATGGTGCTCATAGGAATTCGATGTTCGATTGCTGCGCTGCTCAGCGCGCGCCACGACCGCAGGGCATGCCATGAACCCGCGGCCGCGCCGCGCACCGAGCAGCGCACCAGCCGACCGGCTCGCTTAGTTCGCGTCGTCGACGATGATGGCGGCGATTTGCGCCTTGGCCTCTTCCTCCGCCTTCTGGATCAGGTCCGAAGCCGTCTTCACCGCCACCGAGATCTCGTTCATCATGAGCGGCGTGTGCTGCAGCCGCACCATGCAGCTGTCGATCTGCGCCAGGAACTCCGCGTCCGCCACACCTTCCCAGCCCGCGCTGAGCTTGTCGGCCTCGGCCTTCACCTGCTTCACCAGCTCGTCGGCCGTCTGCGACATCTGCAGAAAAGCCTGCGCGCTCGCCGCCATCTCTTCGTAGTTCACTCGAATCTGACTCATGTCGGTCTCCTTCAGGTGCGCACGTGCGCATGTGCTCACGTGCACTGCCCCGGCTCTGCGCCGAAGCTTCGATTTCCCCGCTGTGAATGCAGCGGGCACGTGTTCAGGATGACATGACGCCGAACGAATGACGCCGACGACGGCTGACATCGCCGTCAGTTTCTCCCGCATCAGCCGTGCTTGAGCATGTAGCCGTGGCCGCGCACCGTGACGAGCAAATCCGCCGCCTCGGGATCCGTCTGGCGCAGCCGCGCGCGCAGGCGGCTGGCGACCTGATCGAGCGCGTCGGCATCCATATACGCGTCGTAATCGCGGCTCCACACCGCGCGCGCGCACGACCCGCGATCGCACGTCTGTCCGCGCTGGTCGTACAGGGTGATCAGCAACGCGAATTGGTCGGTGGACAGCACGACGGGCTGGCCGTCCCATTCGAATCGCCAGCGCCGCGCATCGAAGCGCAAACGCGTATTCGACTGCATCGTCCTGTCGTCGTCGAGGTATGCCAGCAGCCCGGTCGGATCACCCAGGCCGATTTCGTCGCCGTGCTTGAGTTTGTGCGCTCCCTCGACGCGCCGGCCGTTGACGTACGTGCCGTTCACGCTCTGGTTGTCTTCGAGCACGAAATAGTGGCCGTCCCAATGGATGCGCGCATGCAGGCGCGATGAAAACGGCCGATTGACCACGATCCGGCAATCGCCGGCCCGACCCATCGTGCACTCGGAATCATCGAGCGAATATTCAGCCGGTTCCACATCGGGACGAATAGCGCGCAGTATTTTCTTTTCGTTCATTTCCCCCCCCAGGAATGCGCCCATATCTACTACAGGCGCTGCGTTGCGCAAGTGCCAAGAGTGTCCGAATCCCGAGTGGAGTCCGCGAATCACGGCATCGCCCGCCGCCCTTCGGGTGGCGGGCGATGCCGTGATTCGCGGTTTGTCCATTCGAGATGTGAACACTCCTCAAGTGCCTATGCAGCAGCTTCGTTCGGTTCCGCAGCGCGAAAACGAATCGCTCGCGGTGACCGCCGCGTCAGCACATAGCCGTGGCCCGGCGGCAGCGGACGATCACGCTCGGATGCCGGCAGGCGCAGTCCGAAGCCGACCGACTGCAGGCCGCCCAGCACGATCCAGCCGCCGGCGTCCTTCACGCGCTTGATCCAGCCGTCCATCGGATCGAGCCCGCGATCGCTGCCGGCCAGCACGAAATGCACCGGCCAGCCGCGCACGCCACGATCGAGCAGCGCATCGAGCCGTTCGCGCAGCGGCCGCGCCAGAGATTTGGCGAGCACATCGGCATCGTCGATCAGCACCACGATCGGCGTCTGCTGCGCAGCGAATGTCGACTGCGTGAGCGTCGGATCGGCGGCGTGCGCCGTCTGCCATGCCGCGCGCCACGACGACAGCGCCGCATCGATGCGGTCGAGCATCGTCGCGCAGGCAGCCTCATCCGCGAACGTCTCGGCGGCAGGCACCGGTTCATCACCGGGCGCCGCGAACGCATACACCGTCGCTGTCGTCCCGACCAGCGCGTATGCGATGGTGCGTAGCAGCGTGCTCTTGCCACTGCCCGGCGTGCCGGTCACTGCGAGATGCTGCGCCTCATGCAGCGGCAGCATCAAAGGATCGAGATCGATCGTCTGCAGGCCGATCGACGGCCATGCCCCGACGCACGGCGGCAGGTCGCGCAGCGCCAGCACCTCCGGCATCACCGGCACCGCGCGCGCCGTCGGCCGATCGCCCCACGCGGCACGCATGCGCATCCCTTCCTGCTGAATTTCCTGCGCACGCGCGGCGTCGTCGCCGCCGACGCACGGCAGCGCCGCCTGAAATTCGAGCGGGCCGGCCGACGTGCGCACCAGGCCGCGGCCGGGTGCGGGCAACGGCTCCAGCCCGTTCGTGCGGCCGACGAGGACGGAATAATCGCCGCGATCGGCCTGCTGCAGACACAGCACCGTCGCGATGTTGCCGCTGATGCGCGTGCGCACGTCGAGCGGCTTGTTGGCCGTCAGCACGACGTGAATGCCGAGCGCCGGGCCGTCGCGCACGATCGCAGCGAGCGCATCGTCCTGCTCCATGCGCGCGAACGCCGGGTAGTTGTCGATGATCAGCACGCGCGCAGGCGGCGCAGCGGCCGGGTCGCTGCGCCGCAGCTCGCCGATCTTGCGGCCGTCGAGCAGCGCCTTGCGGCGGCTCATCTCGCGCTTCAACATACGAAAGAGGCGGCCGATGCGCTCTTCATCGTCTTCGGTCAGCACGTCGCCCACGTGCGGCAGCGCCTCGAGCGGACGCAGCGAGCGGCTGCCGAAATCGAGCACCGTGATCTCGAGCTGCGCCGGCGAATGCGCCCGCGCCAGCGCCATCACCATGCGCAGCAGCAGCATGCTCTTGCCCGAGCCGCCCTGGCCGTAGATGAGCGCATGGCCGTCGCGCGCCAGGTCGATCACCAGCGGCGACTGGCGGCGCACCCGCGGCTCGTCGAGCAGGCCGAGCACGGCGCGCAGATTTCCGTCGCCGCTCGCGCCGTCGATGAGGCGGACGTCGTCCCACGCCAGCGCCGTCGGTAGTGGATCGAGCCAGATGCGCTCGGCCGGGCGCACGGCGCGTCCGACACGATTGACATGCTGCACGAGCGCGTGCAACTGCGTCGGCAGCGCAGCAGGAACGACGGCGCGCGGCGCCGCATAAATCGCACGCGAGGCATCGGCGCGCCCATCGAGCAGAACCGGCGCGACGAAGCGATTCTCGGCGTCGCCGTCGAATTCGGGCAGATGACGCGCCCCACCGTATGCGCTCTGAAATTCCTCGAAGCGCTCGTCGCTGCCGACGAGAAAGAACGCACGCCCGGCGTTTTTCAAATGCGCCGCATCGGGGCGCTTGAGCATTTCTTTGCTGTCTCCTTCGTCCTGCACGCGCAGGCACAGCTTGAAGCGGCTGTTCGACCAGATCTGCTCGTCGACGACGCCACTCGGCTTTTGCGTCGCCAGGATCAGGTGCACGCCGAGGCTGCGTCCGATGCGCGCGGCGCTCACCAGCTGTTTCATGAATTCCGGCTGGTCACGCTTGAGCTCGGCGAATTCGTCGACGATGATGACGAGGCGCGGCATCGGCGGCAGTCGGCCCGAGACATCGTTCGCAAATTTTTTCTGGTACGCGTCGATGTAGGTCACGCCGTTCTCATCGAAGACGCGCTGCCGGCGCTTGAGCTCGCTGTCGAGCGCGATCAACGCGCGCCGCGCCGAACCGGAGTCGACGAGGTTGGTCATCACGCCGGCGATGTGCGGGAGCTCGACGACCGCGCCGTCGAGCTCGCTGCGAAATGCGCCGGCCATGCCACCGCCTTTGTAATCGATCAGCAGGAACGCCAGCCAGTCCGGCCGGAAGCGCGCGGCGAGCGACGCCACCAGCGTCTGCAGCAGCTCGCTTTTGCCGGCGCCGGTCGTGCCGGCCACCAGGCCGTGAGCGCCGTGTCCGCGGTCGCCGTCGCGCAGGTCGATGTAGAGCAGCGCACCGCCGGCGCCGCGGCCGATCGGCACGCGCAGGCTTTCCTCGTCGAGATGCACCGCCGAGCGCCACGCGGATTCGATGTCGACCTGTGCAGCGTCGTGCACGCCCCACAGATCGAGGAGCGGTAGAAAAGCGGGAATCGCTGCGACATTCGCCGCGCGCACCTCGGGCAGCGCCGCGAGAGAACGAGCTGCATCGTCGCAGTCGGATGTCGTGGCGAAGTCCGGAGCGTCGACGTGCACCGGCGGCGTGCCCGGCCGATGCAGGCGCGCGCGCCCGCCTTCGTATTCGATGAAGCAGTGTGCGGCGCGCGGCAGCGCCTCGCGACGCGCCGCGAAATACAGCGTGCTGCACGACATACCAGCCTCGTTCAGCAATCGGAGCGCACGCGGATCGTCGGCGCAAAGGCGCTCGTCGGCGAGCACCAGCAGCGTGTGCACGCCGCGCCGGCGGCGCTCGTCGAAGGTCGCGGCCAGTCGTTCGACGACGCGCGCCGCACCGCCGCCGTCGCAGGCCAGCGCGCGCTCGGCGCCATCTTCGAAGCGCGCGTGCGGGAGCCAGCGCATCCAGGCCCAGTCGTCGTTCTCGACGGGTGAAAAGAATGCCGCGATGCGCAGCCGCTGCGGCGAGTACTGCCGAGCAAGGTTCGAGATCAGCGCACGGGCCGCACCGGCCAGAAACGTGCGCGGGCCGGCCAGCCCGATGCGCGGCGCCGCTGCGACGTCGATGTGCAGCGGCATGCCGATCACATCACGCAATTCGGCGCACAGCGCGAGGGCGGCGTCACCGAGCGGATCGGGCTGCAGCAGCGGCTCGTAGCGCGGCGGCTTCACTTGCACCTGCAGCGGCGCGCGCCCGACGCCGATGCGCGCATGCAGGCCGGACGCGCCGTCCCGCGTCCAGATGCCGCGAAAGCGTGCCGTGCGCTGCGCTGCTCGCGCAGGATCCGGATCGGCTTCCGTCGCCAGCACCAGCTGCTGCGCCGCTGCGGCCCGCAGTCGCTCGCGCTGATGTTCGAGGTACTGCGTGTAGTCGCGCTCACGTTTGCGCATCGCCTGCGACCAGGCGCGTCGCTCGCGCCGATGATTCAGAAAGAGCGTCGCTGCCGACAGCAGCATGTAGCCGGTCGTCATCATGTTCATGGTGCGATTGCCGGCGGCGCTGTGCGCCAGCGTGGCGACGAGTGATCCGACGCCGAACAGCGCCGGCAGCACCAGGCTCGGCCATGCCAGGCGTGGTGGCGTGGGAGCCGCGGGCGGCGACGCCAGCTCGAGCGCACCGCCGAGCAGCTCGTCGTGCGCGATCGTCACCGGCGGCCCGCCGAGCGTAGGAGGCATCGGCGCTGCGAAAGCGTCTTCGCCGCGCCGCATGCCCGGCGCGGCGCTCGGCGTGAAGATCAGGCGGGCCCCGTCACGCAGGTCGATCTGCGCTGCAGTTCGCCGCATGTCCAGCCTGAATCTGCCGCCGCATTGCTCGATGGCATCCAGCGCCATGCCATCCCATCCCAGCACGCGAATCGCCATCTCTGAAATTCGCTCCATCGTCACATCGACAGGAATGCGCAGATCGATCGAATCTGCACTGCGCCTGCGTGCGGTCACCGTTCGATATTCCATGCGTCGAGTGTCGATGCGCCGCGCTCTCCCGCGGCTGACGATTCCTGACAGTCCGGAGCGATGAGCATCGGAGATTCCCCGCACATTGCGCAACGACGCTCGAACGCTACAATCTGCCGGCGGGGGGAATATGGGGCACGCGCGCATCGGCCGACGTCTCGGCCCGTACTGCATCGAAGCGTTGATCGGCGTCGGGGGCATGGCGGAGGTGTATCGCGCCCGTCAGACGAGCACGGACCGGCTCGTGGCAATCAAAGTGCTGGCGGCCGATATGCACGCCCAGTCGCAGTTTACGGAGCTCTTCCGCAGAGAAGCGCACACGATCGCCCAGCTGCAGCACACGCACATCCTGCCGGTATTCGATTTCGGCGAAGACGGCGGAAGTCCGTATCTCGTCATGCCGCTGATGCAGAACGGCACCATCGCCACGCGCGTGCGCGGCCGCCGCGTGCCGCTCGAGCAGGTGATTCGCGTCGGCGTGCAGATCGGTGACGCGCTCGCCTACGCGCACGAACGCGGCGTAGTGCACTGCGACGTGAAGCCGGGCAACATCCTGCTCGACGATCGCGGAAACTGCCTGCTCACCGACTTCGGCATCGCCCGCATGATCGGCGCGACGGCGCTCGACGACGACCCGCTCGGCACGCCGGCGTACATGGCTCCCGAACAGGCCGCCGGCGCCGCAATCGACGGCCGCGCCGATGTGTTCGCGCTCGGAGCGGTCTTGTACGAACTCGCCGTCGGCGCACGGCCGTTTCGCAAGGATGATGCCTATGCGCAAATTCACGGCGTGCCGCAGCCGCCCAGCACGATCGATTCGTCTCTGCCGCAGCAGCTCGACTGGATTCTCACGCGCGCGCTGGCGCGTGACCCCGCAGGCCGTTTCAGCGACGCCAGCGAGCTCGTGCGCAGCATCCAGACGTTGCCGATGCGCTCCGGGCGGCGCCACACCGCAGCGCTCCCCCGTTCCGTTCACGCTTCGGCATCGACGGCCGAACCGCCCCAGCGCCGCAAAGCCATCCTGCCCGCCGGCGCCGCGGCGCTCACGCTGATCGCACTGCTCACGTGGGCGTCGTCGCAGCCGTCGTCTCTTCCTGCAGTCACCGCAACAGCCGCCTCACCTGCACCATCACCGACCGCCGCCGCAACCCGCACACTCGCCCCGACCAACCCCGGCCAGCGCGAGTTCGCTCGCTGCACCATTCCCTTCGCCGACGAACTGACCAGCGCCGCACTCTGGAAACAGATTCCCGCGATCGGCTGCCCACGTCAGCCGATTTCCCATGCCCGTGCGGCAGCGGTGCTCTCGTTCGAATTCGGCACGGTCGTTTACTTCGCCCCGCCCGGCTCGACGCGTGCACTGGACGGCGTGGCCTATGCGCTCTTCACCGATGGTTCCGCCGTGCGCATCGACAACGGCCGCGCACTGCCGTCTGCACGCCTCGGCAGACGCAGCGGCGGCGAACTATCCACCACCGCCGACTTTCAATCCTTCGACGACGGACGCATCTTTCGCGTGCATGAATGGCGTGCCGGCGCGCCGATCACCGTGGTGCTGACGGACGGCGTGAACGGCGCATGGAGCGCGCCGTAACGCGCTCACCGCCACACATCGACGGGCGTCACCGGCTGATCCGGAAACCACTGCGCATGCACCGCGACGAACACTCCTTCGACGTAGATCTGCTGCAGCGCCTCGTTCACCGCGTCTCGCAGACCGGACTGACGCGGCGGCGTCAGCATCGCGATGCTGCGCCCGTCACCGACGAACACCGGCAGTGTCCAGTCCGCCGTGCGCTCCTGCGCCTGCGTGCGCACATTGCCGCCGATCGCCAGATCGATCCCCGCCCACGCCGCCGCAGGGTCGCCGTCGAGCGCAATCCATTCCACCGCGTCGACCGATCCGAGCATCCGGCGCGCTACGTTGCGCACCAGATCGACTTCGTAGCCGGACAAGCTACCGTCTTCGCCGACGCGCACGAAAGGCTCGGCGATGCGATAGCCGACGCGCAGACGGCGCGCCGCGTTCACAGCGGCCAGCCGATCGTCCGTCTGCAGCATGTCGGGCAACTGCGCGAGCTGAATGTCCGACGGCCCGGCCAGCGGCCGCAGCTCGCTCATGTCCGGGTCGACGCCGAAATGCTTGCGATACAGCTGCGCGTACGTGCCGTCCAGCATGATGTTGCTCAGCGTGATGCCGACGAGATCGGCAAATTCCGAATCGTTCGGCGGCGTCATGATGCCGAGCGCATCGCGCCGCAGCACCTGCATCACCGCCAGGCGCGGATCGGCGGCGGCGCGCGTGCGCAGTCGACGCCAGCGGCCGATCATGGCGTCGGCGCTGCCACCGGCCACCAGCTCGTACGACTGCGCATACGACTCGCCGATCTGCGTGGTCACGGTGACGCCGGCTGCGTTCTGCGCATCGCGCAGCGCGAACGTGCTGGCGTCGTCGATGAAGACGACCGAGCGGCCGGCCAACGCCGCGAAATCGGCGAACGTGCCGGCGCGCACGAGCAGCGCCTCGCCATCGTAGAGATGCGGCAGCGTGAAATCGGCGTCGAGTTCCGCCGCCTTCGTCTGCACCAGCCCGCCCATCGCCATGTCCACTTCGCGCGCACGCACTTTGCCGGGCGCCGACTTGCTCGTCACCTGCACGAATTCGACGTTCTTCTCGCTGCCCAGCCAGCGACGCGCCATCTCGCGCGCCAGATCGACGTCGAAGCCGATGATTTCGCCCTGCGCGTCGACGCTGGCGAGCGGCGGTGCGTCGAAGCGAATGCCCACCCGAATGCGGCTGCGCAGCTTGATCAGCGCCGCCGTGCTGAAGTTCGCCGGCACCGGCGTGGGCGTCGGATCCAGCAGCACAGGCTCGGGCGTGGCCACCGCACGCAGGAGGGAGTCGAAGCTCACGTAGCGCTGCACAGCGTCGAGGGGCAGGCTTTCCAAATCAACGCCGCTGCAGGCCGTCAGCAGCGACAGAAGAACCAGTGAAAACGACGCGGTCGACTTCTTCATCGGCGCGACTGTATCACGACGCCGTTCATTCCCCGACGAACTCGACCGTCTGTCCCGAAGGCAGGCGCAGCACGGTCATCCCCTGCGACTGACCGAGGTCCTCACGATCCAGCGCAACGTCCAGATCGGCGCGGCGCAACGCCTCGGTCACTCGGCCGAGGTCGGCGACGTGCAGGCCGAATTGGATGCTGCCGTCGAGTGTGGCATCGGCATCGACGGCGCGCTGCAGCACCAGCTGCGCTCCGCCGGTGGCGAAGACGCAGATGTTTTCGTCTTCGTAGGAAATGGGAATGCGCAACACATTGGCGAAGACGTCGCGGTTTGCCGCAAAGTCCTTCGACCAGATGGACACATAGCTCACCTGAAAGTCGGACATTCGTGCATTATCCCGCGACTTCACCATACACGCCGAGCAGCTTCGCCACGATCTTCTGCCAGCTGAAATCCTCGGCATAACACGACGCGGAGTGTCCCATGCGCCGGCGCAGCGCCGGATTCTCCAGCAGCAGCTCGAGCGAATGCGCCATCGCCGCCACGTCGCCGACTTTGACGCGCATGCCGGTCTTGTTGTGCTTGACCAGCTCCTGCAGCCCGCCCACGTCGGAGACGACGACCGGCGTGCCGCACGCCATCGCCTCGAGCGCGACCATGCCGAACGATTCGTAATGCGACGGCATCACCAGCACGTCGGCCGCGGAATAGTAGAACTGCAGCGAATCCTGATCGCGCGCGCCGAGAAACGCCACGAGGTCGAGCAGCCCGAGCTCTTCGCGCAGCGCATGCAGGCGCGCCATCTCCTCGTTTTCGCGCTGGCCGCGCTCGCTCGGGTCACCGCCGATCACGCTCACGCACAGCGTGCGCCAGTCGAAGTCGGCGCGCTTCTCGCGCAGCAGCGCCACCGCGCGCAGCAGCGTGTCGATGCCCTTCAGTCGCTCGATGCGGCCGGTGAACAGAATCATGCGCTTGTCCTTCGACACGCCGACCACGCGCTTGGCATACGCCTGTTCGATGGGGCTGAAGCGGGCCAGGTCGACGCCGGGCGGCACGATGCGAATCTTGGACGAGCCGGCGCCGAGCATGTGCACGAGCTGCCCTTTCTCGACCGTCGTCGACGCCGTGATGCGGTCGGCGGCGTAGCACAGATGGCACTCCTGCGACAGGCGCAGCTCACCCTCGCGATCCTGCGGGCGCTGCGCGATCAGGTTCTTCATCTCGGCAATCGTATGAAACGTCATCACGAAGCGCGTACCCCAGCAGCTGCGCAGGCGTTCGGCCACCAGCCCCGAAAGCCAGTAGTTGGCATGGATCACGTCGTAGCGGCCGAGCGCCACGCCCTCGGCGCTCTCCTGTGCGGCGAATTCGCACATCCAGTCGGCGAACGCCGGCACGTAGCGATGCAGATCGTTTTTCGGAACCGGCGCTTCCGGGCCGGCCGGCACGTGGATCACGCGCACCCCCGGCGCCAGACGCGGGTCGATGCGCAGCGCTTCCGTGCCCTGGCTGCGCGTGAACACGTCCACCTGCACGCCCTGCCGTGCCATCTCACGCGCCACTTCGCGCACGAAGACGTTCATGCCGCCGGTGTCCTTGCCGCCCAGCGTCGCCAGCGGCGACGTGTGAAAACTGATCAACGCCACGCGCACGACTCACCCTCCCGCATCGCTGCAGCCCGGCCACGCCGTCGCTCTGCTGTCCTACTCATCGACATAACCATAACGCTGCGCGGGATTGTGCCACAGGTTGACAGCATCCACAGCCCGCGACAAACTCCGGCGCATGCTCTATTACGAACTTCTGCACCCCGAAATCCTCGGCGCACTCGCCGCCTCCGGCCACGGCGGGCGCATCCTGATCGCCGACAGCAACTTCCCCGTCGGCACGCGCGCTTACGCGCCGGCGAAGCGCGTCTATCTCAACCTGGCGCCCGGGCTGATCGACGCCACCACCATCCTCGAGGTCATCCTCAGCGCCATCCCTGTTGAATCGGCCGCCGTCATGCTCACGAACGAGGGCGTCACCGCGCCGATCGTCGACGAGTTCCGCGAGCTGCTCGGCGCGGACGTGCCGGTCACCGCGCTCGAGCGATTCGCCTTCTACGATGCCTGCCGCGACTCGGACACCGCGCTCGTCATCGCGTCGGGCGAACAGCGCATCTACGCCAACATCCTGCTCACCATCGGCGTCGTCCCGCCCGGCGAAGAAGAATAAGCACACTATCACTATCACTATCACTATCAACTATCCACTATCTACTTCCCCGCCACCCACTTCTCCCGGCACGCCGTGCGCGAAATCTTCCCCGAGCTGGTCTTGATCAGCCACTTCTCCGGCACGATGCGCACGATGCGCACGGCGACGTCGGAATTTTTCGTCACGTGCGCGCGCACGCGATCGGCCAGCTCTTCGCCGGCGGCTTCGTCGGCGAGGACGGCCGCATCTTCCGCTTCGGCCACGACGACCACTTCTTCGGTGCCCTGCACTTCGTCGAAAATGCCGAACGCGACGACGCGCCCGGCGTGCACGCCGGACACTTCGCCGGCGAGCTGCTCGAGGTCGTTCGGATACACGTTCTTGCCGCCGACGATGATCAGATCTTTGCTGCGGCCGGTCACATACAACTCGCCGTCCTTCAAATAGCCGAGGTCCCCGGTGCGATAGAAACCGTCGACGAAGGCCGCCGCCGTGACGTCCGGCCGGTGATAGTAGCCGTCGAGCATGCAGTCGCTGCGCACCACAATCTCGCCGACCGTTCCCTCACCCACTGCGCGCAGCTCGGCGTCCAGCACGCGCAGTTCGACGTTCGGCAGTGGGCGGCCGCACGAAAGCCGCAGTTCGCCGGGCTGTTCGTCGAACGCCGGCGCGCGGCGCGTCTGCGTCACGGCGAACGTATTTTCGGCCATGGCGTAGCTCGTGTGCAGCGCATCCGGCCGCAATCCGTACGGCGCAAAGCGCGCCGCGAACTGCGCGTGCGCATGTCGATAGCACGGCTCGGAGCAGTTCACGAACGCGCGCATGCTCGACAAATCCACGCCGACGAGGTCGCGCTCTCTCGCGCGCGCGGCGATGAACGGATATGCGAAATTCGGCAGCCAGCACAGCGTGCCCTTGTGCGCGCTGATCGTCTGCAGCAGCTTCACCGGCGCGCGCACCCATTCGAACGGCGACATCATCACTACCGGCACGCGCCGCATCACCGGCAGGACGAACGACGCGATCAACCCCATGTCGTGATACAGCGGCAGCCAGCTGACGATCACGTCGTTCGGCGATAGATGAATCGCCGGCGCATACGCCTGCAGCTGATTGAAGATGGCGCGGTGCGAAAGCGCCACGCCTTTCTGCAGCCCGGTCGTGCCGGAGGAATGCTGCAGCAGCGCCACGTCGCCGACATGCGCGCGCATGCCGCCGAGCGAGCGCCACTCCGGCTCGACGAAGCACGGCTCGCGCAGCACCAGCACCGCCGGCGCGCGCCCGCTGGCTTCGACGGCCGCGCGCGCCTCGCCTTCGAATTCGGGTGTCGTCACGATCGCGCCCGGCTGCGTCACGCCGATCAACGCCGCCAAATCGCGGCGGTACTTTTCCGGCGAAAGCTTTTCAGTCAGCGGCGCCAGGATGCTCGGGATCGCGCCGTGCAGCACCGCACCCCAGAACGCATCGATCAGCAGCTCGCCGTGCGGCAGGATGATCACCACCACCTCGCCGTGCGCCGCACCGGCCGCCGCCAGCTGCTCGGCCACGCCCGCCGCCCCCTGCACCAGGCGGCCGTAGGTGATCGGCTGATCCGGCAGCTTCCCCTGCATCAGGTGAATGGCGACGCGGTCGTGCCGAATGCGGTAGTGCCCTTCGAGCACCGCGGACAAGCTCAGCAGATCGGACATGGCCTCACCCGTTCTGCCGCGCCGTGATGGCGTTCTCCATCAGCGTCAACGTGTCCATCAGCTCGACGGTCAGATCGACGTCGTCGATGCGCACGCCGAATTCGTCTTCGATGAACAGTCCGACGTCGACCAGGCTGAACGAGTCGATCAGGCCGCTGGAGATCAGCTTTTGATCGGGCTTGAGTTCGCGCTTCGGCTGCTTCATGATTTTCTCGGCGATGAAGCGCGCCAGCTTGATCTGAATTTCACTCATGGCTGCGCATTATTTCACGCCGATTCGCGCAGCCAGCGCGTCGGCCACGATGCGCTCGCCGCGCGCGCTGCGGTGCACGGCGCTGTTGGTGAACTCGCCCGCCGGCACCGCGTCCCACAGATCGAGGTACTCGATGCCGCGCGCGCGCATCTCGTCACGCAGCCGTTCACGATACGCGTCGTACGCCCAGCGCGGATAGAACGCGTCGTAGCGCACGTCGCTGTTCGTCCCGTCGCTGATGTAAATCGGCTCGTTGACCACCAGCAGCGGCGCGCCGGACTGCGCCTCGTCGAACGCGTAAAACGCCAGCGGCGGCAGGCCGTCGGCGCGCGTGCGATCGCGGAATTTTTCGTCCGGCTCGAAATCGCGCTGCACCGGCTCATACGTCTCCGGATAGTGCTGATCGAGGCCGGTCGCCGCCCATGTTGCACCGAACAGCTGCAGGCGCAGCCGGTCGGCGATTTCGCGGCGCCGCCCCCAGAGCGTGCGGTCGAGCGGCCCGCGCTGCGGCGCTTCGCACACGCGGCCGACCGCCGCGCACGCCTCGACGCGGTTGGCATCGCTCAGCGCATGCGACTGTGCGTCGGTCGGAAATGAGCGCAGCGTCACCAGCCACACGATCATGTCAGGCCGATGCGCGCGCGCGCGCTGCAGGAGCAGCGCGTCCTTTTCGAGCGAGAAATCCGGATAGCCGATGTTGTAGACGCGCACACGACGCCCATCGCGCAGCAGGCCGCGCGCGTTCAACTGCGCCGCGAGCGTCTCTTCCGGCCGCAGCAGAAATCCCCACGTCGATGAATCGCCGATCAGCACGACGCGAAATTCGTCGGCCGCCTTCGGCGCAGCGATCTCGTGCGATGCGAACATGGCATCGAGGTCGTTCAGAGAAAGGTTGTACGCAAGGTCCGGCCGCTCGCCCCACGGCAGGCGCGCACGCCCCGGCCATACGCCGTTGTACAGGCTCAGCCCGGCGCCGGCAGGCGCGCCTGTGGCCAGCATGACGATGTTCAAAACGATGTACGACACCGCAGCTTTGGAAAGAATGCGAAGTTTCGAATTCATGGCAATGACGTCAGTGCGCGCAGCACGTGCAGCGCGGCGTCAGGCGTGCTCAGCGCGAACCATACCCAGCCGAGCACGACGAAGTGAAACGTGACGAACACGCCGACGATGTCGAGGAAGCGCTGCAGCATCGGCCGCTCGGAGACGAACGAAAGTCGTCCGCGCGCAAAATCCGCCCAGCGATTGTGCACGAACAAGCCGACCGCATGCCACGCCCCCCAGAGCGCGAAGTTGGTCGTCACGCCGTGCCACAACGCGATGAACATCATGGTGCTGACCTGGCCGAGCAGCACAATCGGCGCCGGCTCCCATCCGCGAATGCGCAGCGCGCGGGTCAGCGGATTGAACCAGTACGCGCGGAACCACTGCGACAGCGACATGTGCCACGAATTCCAGAACTGCGTGAGGTTCGGCTTGAGATACGGCGCAGCGAAGTTCTCGGGGAGACGAATGCCGAAGGCGCGCCCGATTCCGATCGCCATGTCGGTGTAGCCGGAGAAGTCGAAGTAGATGCGCAGTGCGTACGCATACAGCAGCAGCCACGCCCAGCCGGCGCGCACATGCATTGCGTTCGCGTCGGAGAGTGCGACGAGCGCCAGCGTATCGGCAAGCACGAATTTCTTGAACGCGCCGATGAGCATGCGCTCGCCGGCGTCGAACATCATCGCCGCGCTCGGCGCGTACGGCGCGCGCAGGTCTTTCAGAAAGCGATCCGGCCGATCGATCGGGCCGGCCGGCAGCGTCGGCGCGAACACGACGTACGTCGTGAATTCGCGCAGGCGCATCGCCGGCAGGCGATCGTTGGCTCGATCGCGCAGCACGCCGATCAGACGAAAGGCGATGTACGAAAACCCGAGCCAGCGCCAGTCGAGCGCGCTGGCCTGTGCCACTCCCTGGCCCTGCAGGCTGCGCAGCGCCGCGCTCACCGCCTGCGTCGCCGGCGCATACTTCTGGATGACGAGCAGCGCCAGCAGAATCGCAACGCCGACCGCCCAGCTGCGCGTGCGACCGGCGCGGTGCATCGTGACGCCGAGCACAGTGATCACCAACACCGCCGACGCGACGACGAACACATCCGGCGGCCGCGTGCGCGTAAGCACACTCGCCGCCGCCGGCACGTAGCGCAGGCCGGCGATCACCAGCGCCACCGCCGCCAGCGCCGCCGCGTCGATGATCGTCTCGCGCCGCGTCGGCGCGTTTTTCCCGGGCAGCGTCCACGCCCACACCAGCGCCGTCAGCGCCAGCGACGCCGTCGGCAGCCAGAAATCCAGCTGCCGCACCGCGCTCGCCGTCTGCAGCCAGAACAGCGCCGCCGCGCTGACGACGAAGGCCGCCCAGTTCCTCAGTTGCGTCATCATCGTCCGCCTAGAACCCCTGATAGATCCATTGCGGCGACGACTCCGCCGTCAGCACCGTAGCGGCCACGAGCATGAAAAAGAACAGCAGCGCCAGCAGATTTTCGCGCGTGAACAGACGATCGATGATCCGTTGCATGACGCCGGATTGTAAATTCTGCGGGCACGCCGGAGGAGCGAGGGAGCGAGCAGGAAATCACAGGAAACGCTGCATTTCATAGAGGGTTGCAGCATCGCAATGATCATGGGGAAAGTCCGAGCTCTGGGGCAAACCCTGCGCATGCAGAGAGATCCCTCCGCTTTGCCGGGTACGCCGGTGGCTACGTACGCACGTGCCGGCAAAGCGTTCGGGATGACGGCTGCGGGAGGCCGTCATCCCGAACGTCTTGCCCCGCATACACGGATTTCGTCACAAAAGAGTCCGGGCAAGACGGAGGGATCCCTCTTCCCTACTCCCCTCTACTCCGCCGCCACGGTGAACGGCGCGCGATCGCCCTGCATCACGCCGTCGATGTACACCTCGATCTCGTACTCACCGGGGTTCAGCACATACGCTTCTCCGATGTCGATCGGCACTGCGATCACCACCTCGCCGCTGCCGGCGTCCTGCCACGTCGAAACGTAGCGCAGCGCCGCATTCTCGAAGCCGCCCTCGTAGAAGCGCACCAGCAGATGCGCATCCGGGCCGATGCCCTCGGCGTTCATACGCACTGCCAGCACTTTCGTCGCCGCGGCGACGCTCTCGGCCTCGGCGAACTGCTCACCGTCGAACAGGCCGACCGCGAGGCCGCTCGCCTTGCCCGTGGCTTCCGCCGTGATGCCGAACGCCGCCCGCATCGCCTGCGAACGCAGCGCACGCGACATCTCGCTCACCGCGTCGCGGGACGCATCGCTCAGCGTCACTTTCTTGATCTCCTCGTCGTTGCCCTGCGATGCGCTCACCACGTCGCGCAGCAGATCCGCCGTCTCGTCGAGGTCGTCGACCGTGGCGTCGTCGACGCCGGCGCCGGCTTCGACCTGCTTGCGAATCGACGCGCCGGCGATCTCCTGCAGCTTCGCCATCGTCGCCTTCGCCGCGTCCAGCTGGTCGCGCGCCGCCTGCGCCAGCAGCAGCGCGCCGAGCGCCGAGCGGCTCTCCGGCTCGCGAGCGACCCAGCGCTGCGCCGTCGCTTCGGCATCGGCGTGCCGGCCGAGCATCATCAGCAGGTAGCTCTCCATCGAGTCGACGCTCGCCGCGTCGTACTCGTTCGCGCGCGCCGCCGCCATCGACTGCAGCGCATCCTCGGTGCGTCCGAGCGAATACAGCATCATGCCGCGCTCGAAATGCGCATCGGCATACGTCGGCAGCTGCTTCACCGCCTCGTCATACGACTTCAACGCCGCCTCGGAATCGCCGCGATATGCCGCGCCATAGCCGACGGCGAACGCGTCGATGGCCGGCCGCGACAACACCGGCAGCGGCTGCGCATACGTGCTCACCGTCCAGCCCACGGTCACTGCCGCCATCACCGCCGACACGGCCAGCACCATCACGCGCGGCAGATCGGTCATCGCCTGCGCCAGACCGAGCAGCGCCAGCACCACCGCGATCAACGTCAGATGCACCACGTACGTGTTGGCCTTGGTGTCCCACGCCGAATCCAGCGCCGTCACCGCCGCGCGCATCTGCTCGGCGCGCACCGCATCGACGAGGTACGAGTCGGTCTCGTACTGCGCCACGGCGGCGTCGCCCAGCGCAGCGTACGGCTCGCGCAGCACCGGCGACAACGCGCGCAGCGCTTCTTCGACGGCGTCGAGCTTGTCGGCCGTCGCTGCGTCTTCACGTCCTTCTGCCAGCGTCTTCTGCTGCTCGACGAGCTCCGACAGCCGCAGCACGTGGCTCGCCTCGAAGCTCGACCGCGTCTCGCCGGTGCTGCGCAGGCGCATCGCCTCGATCGCATAGCGGCTCGAATCGGCGCGGTACTCCGAATTCAAATTGCTCGCCGTCATCTGCAGGTACGCCAGCACGGCGGCGAACACGGTCAGGATCGCGATCGATACGCTGATCTGTCGATCCCAGTTGTTGATTTTCTCGATCATGCCAACAGCCTCCCCGCCTCCACCATCACCGTCACGATCGTCAAGCCGATCGATGTCAAAAGTCCGAACACGGACACTATGGTCGCCGGCATCGGCGCGAACTCTTCACTCAGCGTCGCCAGCAGCAGCACCAGCGCGTAGCCGATCAACACCAGCACCATCACACCGGTCTTGCTGCGGCTGCCCTGCGCGTCGGCGAGGAACGCCGCCGAATCGGTGTTGCGGCGGCCGACGATCTCGTTGTACGAGGAACGTCGATCGGCCGCGGTGTTGTACGTGCCGTCGCGCTTGGCGTAGCGCTGGTTGAAATACGACTTCGCCACGGTCACCGCCGCGCCCTCGTCCTGCGCCTGCTGCTCGTAGAAGGCGCGATCGCCTTCGTCCTCCGCCGCCTCGGCTTCCGCCAGCGTCGTGTCCTGGGCGTTCTGCGCCACGCGGTAATCCGCGAACGCACGCATGCGGTCGTACACGTCGTTGCCAGCCCGTATGCTGGCGCTGGCGTCGGTGATCAATGCATGCATGGCGTCGTTCACCGCATCGCCCGCCGCATCGTCGACCACCGACATGCGCCACGCTGTGAACGCACCGCCGATCACCGACGCCAGCAGGCTCAGCGCGATCCAAATCTTCGCTGCTTTCTCCGTCATTGTGTTCTCCCTTACGTACATCGGCGGCCTGATACGCCGCCGGACACCCTCGCCTAGTTTTCCGCCAGCACCACCACACGCAGATCTGCGTCGATGGCTTCCACAGCGGATTTGTCGACGTTTACCTTCACGACGACGTTGCCGTCCGGGCCGGTGCGCGCGATGCCGAACGCGATGTGTCCGTGCGCCGCCGCCGCCGCCACGATCTGCTCCATCGTCGCCGATGCGCCGCTCAGATAGGACGCCGCCGGCCGCAGATAAATCTCGCAGCCGTCGGAATCCAGCAGATCCGCGAACACCGCACTCAGGCGGTCCTCTTCGCTGATCTGCGCCATCATCAGGCCGATCAAGCGGTCGCTGACCACGAAGTCGTCGCTGCGCAGCTTCGACGCCAGTTCGCGGTTGCGCAGCAGTCGCATCTCGCTCACGATCGCCGTCTGTTCGCTGCGCGACGCCAGAATTTCACGCAGGTGGAGCAGCGTGATCAGCGTCAGCGCGTCGGCCGCGTCGTCGTCGGCGGCGCTGGCTTCACTCAGCACGATCACGTGCGCCACGCCGTCGCTCACC
>JBIIIA010000171.1:0-6801 GCA_044235195.1 Thermoflexales bacterium | reverse complement strand
CCTGCGCCGCGGCGCCGCTGCCGAGATCGATGTCTCCCCAGCGCGCATCCTGTGCGATGACGTCGCCGATGCGGCCGTTCAGGTGCGCGTGCGTGAGTCGGAAGTTCACGTAGCCGGCCACGACCTCGACGGCGTAATCGTCCGAGGGTGGGATGTGCTGCGCGATCGCTGCTGCGATCTTCGGCGGAGCCATGCGCGCGGCGCGGGCGAGCTGCATGGCGACGGACGCGGCGTAGTCGCCCATCTCCGGCTGGCGCGGCCGCTCGATGACGAACGTCGGGACGTCGAAGGCGGGGAGTGCGCCGGCGGCCTGTGCCGCGGAAATGGCGGCGCCGACGGCGGCATGGAGGGTGTCGCGGATCATCATAAGAGCGGGCGCTATTCTCGCACGGGGGTGCGGCGTGCGAGCAGCGTCTGCTTGATGCGGCGCAGGCGTTCCCCATGCAGCGGATAGAAATAGATGACGATGGCGGCGGCGATCAGGCTGATCGTCGGCGTCAGGGTGATGAACAGTCGGAATCCGAGCGCCACGCTGGCCGGCTGCGCGTCCAGCGTCGGATCGTAGCCGAACGTAGAGCTGACGGTTCCGAAGACGATGGAGACGATGGCCAGCGCCAGCGGGCCGGCCATGCTGCTGACGCCGAAGTACATCGCCTCGCGGCGCGTGCCGGTGCGCGCTTCGTCTTCGTCGACCACGTCGGCCAGCAGCACGTTGTCCATCAGGAAGATGCCGGCGAAGCCCATGCCGATCAGGATGGCCGTGAAATGGGCGCTTTCGAGGGAGCTGGCGAACCACATCGAGGAAGCGCCGAGGGCGGCGAACAGGTAGGCCGCCATGGCGGTGGCGCGCGCATCGAAGCGCACGGCGATGAACTGACGCCACAGATAGACAGTGAGTGCGGAGACGACGAACACCGTGGCCAGCATCGTCGTGGCGCTGTGTTCCGGGCGGCCGAGCGAGTACTTCACGAAGAAGATGATGCCAGTGGCCTGGGCCTGCGTGGCGATGAAGCGCAGCATCTGCGCGAGCGTGACGCAAACGAAGCTGCGGTTGAACAGCGTGGCGCGCAGAGCAGCGGTGAAGCTCATGTCGAAACTGGCGCTCGGCCGCGACTCGCGCATGTCGGACAGGCCGGCGACGAGGGCGGCCATGCTGACGGCCGCGAAGAGAGCGCCCATCATCGGCCAGCCGAGCGCGGCGGCGATCGTGAGCGGCAACGCGATCCCGAGCATCTGTGCGATCGTGAGGATGATGTTCATGCGCGCCGCGACGTCGGTGCGCGTGCGGTATTCGCGAAAAATTTCGGGCAGCAGCGAATAGTACGCGTTGCTGACAGCAGTGAACGACGCGTCGTACAGCACCATGACGACGACCATGTAAACCAGCAGAGGCAGTGGCTGCGTGGCGCCATCGAACGGGGGCGTCCAGAGCAGGACGAAGCAGACGAGGAAGGGCAGCGCGCCGAAGCGTATCCACGGCAGGCGCCGCTGGCCGCCGAAGGAGAAGCGGTCCTGCAGATAGCCGATGATGGGGTTGTTCAGCGCGTTGTAGATCGCGTAGAGTGCTAGTGCGCCGGATGCCCACAGCGGGGGAAGCAGGCGCACATCCGTATAGAAATAGAGCAGTGCGATTGTGACGACCTGGCCCGGCAGTCGGACGCCCAGCGTGGTGAGTGCATATAGCCAGCGTTGCTTCTGCGAGTGCTGCGGCTCTGTTGCAGAATCAATCTCGAGGGTGTTCATGAGCGTCGGTGGTCTGTGTCGGTTGCCGAAGTGCGTGCGTTGCTCGACAAATTTTATGTAAAACATATAGACTCGATGTCATGACACGCACAGCAAGGACAGTAGTCTATTCGGTTTTGTTCGTGGCATGCGTCGCTGCACTGCTGTTGATGAATCAGCCGCGCAGTGATCTGCCGCCGCAGGACATGGGCCGCTTGTGGAGTGATCCGTGGTTTTTGTGGGGCTTTGCGCATTTCAGCCTGCTGTTGATGCCTGCGGCGCTGTTGATCGTCGTCGATGGGCTGCGACGACGGACGCGAGCATGGTGGCTGGTGGGGCCGTATCTGGCGCTGGGAATTTTCGCACTGGCGCCGTATCTGGCGCTGCGGCCGGAACGCGAGGATGGCGCCGTGCTGCCGCCGTGGGTCGAGCGGGCGCTGCGCGGGCGCTGGTTCTGGGTGTTGTGCGCGGTGGGGAGCGTGGCGGCGCCGGTGGTGCTGCTGCCGATGGGATCGTGGGCCGGGCTGCAGGAGACGATGCGTTACGCGTTCGGCTGGTGGTTCATGGCGGCGGACATCGCGCTGAATCATGTGTGCGTACTGCCGCTGGTGCAGGCGGATATGCGGCGGTGCGGGATGGCGGCCGGGCAGCAGCGACGCTGGCTGTGGGCGATTGGGCTGACCGGGCCGCTGGCGTTGAACGCCTATCTGGCCGCGCGAGCCACCTTCGAAACGAAGGTTTTGTACCCGGCTTCTTAGAAGCCGGGTACCTTTCCGTCGTTTCGAAGGTGGCGCAAATATCCGGATAATCGTATACTCTCATGCGTTGAGCGCTGCACAGACCGGCACCACCCCCGAGATGATCGCCTCCGCCCTGCGGCGCGCGATTCTCACTGGCGAGCTGCGCAGTGGACAGCCGCTGCCGCAGGACGAGATCGCCGCGCGCTTCGGCGTCAGCAAAATCCCCGCCCGCGAGGCGCTGGTGCAGCTCAAGTCCGAGGGCCTGGTCATGCTCCTGCCCAATCGCGGCGCTTTCGTCTCGGCGCTGTCGCCCGATGAAGTCGACGAAATCTACGCCATGCGCGGGGCGCTCGAGACGCTGGCGCTGCGGCGCGCCGTCCCCCGCATGACGCGCGCCGACTTCGTGCGCGCCGCCGGCCTCATCGAAATCATGGACGACGAGCGGGACGCCCTGCACTGGAGCAGCCTGAACTGGGAATTCCACGCCGTGCTCTATCAGCCGTGCGCCATGCCTCGCCTGCTCGATCAGGTGCGCACGCTGCACACCAACGTGCAGCGCTATCTCGTCAACTACCTGACGAACGTCGACTATCACCATCAGGCGCAGCAGCAGCATCGCCTCATCCTCGATCTGTGCCGTGACCGCGACGCCGACGGCGCCGCTGCCACGCTCGCTCGTCATCTCGATCAGGCGGCCGTCAAAATGGTCGCCCTTCTGAAACAACATCCGTAACCATGTTCGTGCCTTCTCATGAGCCCGCCCCCACGACGCTGGCCGACGGCGACGTCGCGCTTCTCGAATCCATCGAGCAGAAGCTGCTCTGGCTGTCCACGCTGATGATTCACCACGCCAACAACGTGCGGCCGAACCCGGATAAAACCAAGGTCGGCGGCCATCAGGCCAGCTCGGCGTCGTCGGTGTCGATCATCACGGCGCTCTACTTTCATCTGCTGCGCAGCACCGACCGCGTACTGATCAAGCCGCACGCCGGCCCGGTCTTCCACGCCGCGATGTACCTAATGGGGCTGCATCCGAAGGAACGGATGAAGACGCTGCGCGAATTCGGCGGGCTGCAGTCGTATCCCAGCCGCACGAAGGAC
Organism: Thermoflexales bacterium; assembly: GCA_044235195.1. Classification (GTDB taxonomy): domain Bacteria; phylum Chloroflexota; class Anaerolineae; order J036; family Brachytrichaceae; genus CANJQH01. The sequence goes on along the minus strand of JBIIIA010000171.1, from coordinate 3,238 downwards.
TCGGTGCCGGTGGATTTCAGCTCCGGCTCGATGGGCCTGGGCCCGGTGGCGCCGAGCTTTGCCGCGCTCACGCAGCAGTACGCGCAGTCGCATTTCGGCCGCACCGATTCCAACCGCTTCATCGCCATGTCCGGCGACGCCGAGCTCGACGAGGGCAACATCTGGGAGACGCTGATCGACGACGCCGTGCTGAACACGCCCAACCAGATCTGGCTGGTCGACCTGAACCGCCAGAGCCTCGACCGCGTCACTCCCGGCGTGCGGGCGGACAAGCTCAAGTCGCTGTTCGCCGAATGCGGCTGGAACGTGCTGGAGGCGAAGTATGGGCACGACCTGCAGGCGGTGTTCGAGCGCGACGGCGGCTCGGCGATGCGTCGCTTCATCGACGACATGCCGAACGAGGAATACCAGAGCCTGATTCGCAGCCCGGGCGAGGCGATTCGTGAGGCGATGTCGGCGCGCAAGAACGGCCGCAAGATTCTCAAGTGTGTGGCCGACGTCCCGGACGCGCAGCTGCCGGCGCTGCTGGCCAACCTCGGCGGCCACGACATGCGCGAGCTGATCGGCAAGTTCCGCACGGCCGAAGCCGAGACCGTGCGCCCGAGCGTGATCTTCTGCTACACGATCAAGGGCCGCGGCCTGCCCATCGCCGGCGATCCGGCCAACCACGCGGCGCTGCTCAGCCCGGAGCGCATCGCCGAATTTCACGCCGTGCTCGGCTTGACCGAAGAAACGCAGTGGGACGCGTTCGCCGAGCACACGCCGGAGGCGGCGCTGTGCCGCCAGCGCTCCACGGCGCTGCATTTGCAGCGCACGCCGCGCGCGATGCCGGTGCGCGAAAGCGACCTGCCGCGCGAGCTGAACGCCACGCAGATGCCGACCACGTCGACGCAGGAGGCCTTCGGTCGCGCGATGGTGCGCCTGGCCGATGCGCCGGCCGTCGGTGAACGCATCGTCACCACCTCGGCCGACGTGTCGATTTCCACCAACCTCGGCGGGTGGATCAACAAGGTCGGCGCATTCAGCCAGCGCATGCAGACCGACTACGAAGAAGGGCGCGCCCGCATCCTGAACTGGCAGATCGGCCCGCGCGGCCGGCACATCGAAATGGGCATCGCCGAGATGAACCTGTTCTCGCTGCTGGGCATGCTCGGCCTGTCGCATGAACACAACGGCGAACTGCTGTTCCCGATCGGCACGCTCTACGACCCGTTCGTGTGTCGCGGCCTCGACTCGATCATCTACGGCTTGTACTCCGGCTCGAAGTTCATCTTCGTGGCCACGCCGTCCGGCGTGACGCTGGCGCCGGAAGGCGGCGCGCATCAGTCGACGGTGACGCCGTCGCTGGGCATCGAGCTGCCCGATTTGGATTACTGGGAGCCGACCTTCGCCGTCGAGCTCGAATGGACGCTGCTGGAAGGGCTGCGGCAGTGCCTCGATCGCGAACACGGCCGCAGCACGTACCTGCGCTTGTCGACCAAGCCGATCGATCAGGGGCTGCTGCAGCCGGTGCTGGAGCGGCTCGGGCGCGACGAGCTGCGGCGGCAGATGCTGGCCGGCGCGTACGCACTGCGCGCCGCGGACGACGCCGATCTGCACATCGTCACCAGCGGCGTGATGGTTCCGGAAGCGCTGGCGGCGACGGAAGTGCTGGAGAGCGAGGGCGTGCGCGTCAACCTGATCAACCTGGTCTCCCCGCGGCGCGCCTACGACGACTGGCACGCGGCGCAGGTGCGCGGCGACGATGCGCACCACCTGGCGACGCTGATCGCGCCGGCGGCGCGCCGTGCGCCGATCCTGACCGTGCACGATTCCTCGCCGCACGCGCTGGCCTGGTTCGGCAGCGTCTTCGGCCAGCGCACGCGCGCGCTGGGCGTGACGAAATTCGGCCAGTCCGGCTATCGCAACGATCTGTATCGCCACTTCCACATCGACGTGGACAGCATCGTCGCGGCCGGGTTCGCGCTCGGGGATTAGGCGCTTCAGCGTGCGACCAGCGGCGCCAGCACGCGCGACCCGCCCGGCGCGGCGACGTCGCTGGCGAGCTGTGGGCCGACGCTGAATTCGTACAGCCCGCCGGCCGCCGTCGCTGCATCGGCGACGTCCGCATAGAGCTGCGCGCCCGGCGCTGCGCCGGCGAGCCGAATCGCCGCGTATTCGCCGGCGGCCTGTGCCAGCGTGGTTTGAAAGAGCACGCTGGCGCCGTCCGCTGTGAGCACGCGCAGGCGCGGGCTGGCACCGAGCGCCAGGTTCGTCACGCGCACGAACGTCGTCCCGCTCGACGGCACGGTGAACGAAAACACGTCGACGTCAGCGGCGTCATCGATGCGGCCGGGCGTCGGCGTGCCGTCGGCGGCGACCGTCGTCGCTGCCGCGGCCGTGTCGCCGTGGTCGTCGGCGACGACGCCGGACACGGCGATGTCGAGGTTCTTCGAAAGACGCAGGGCGGCCGTCATCGGCTGCGGCGGATCGAGCGGCACGGCCGCGCCGTCGATGCCCGCGCTGGGCTGGAACGCCGCGGCCACGAGCAGCCCGGCGCCGGCGTCGTTGTCGAAGTCGATGTGCACGCGGTGTACGCCGTTTTTGTCGTAGGGAGCGATCGCCGAGTACAGCCCGTCCGCGGCGCGCGCATCCGGCGCGACGCCGTCGTCGTGGAAGCGCAGCGGCGTCGTGATGCCGCCCGGGCCGGTGATCGTCGCGGTGACGCCGAGATTCGTCAGCAGCCGCTCGCGTGAGACGAAGGCGAGCAGCACGAGCGGTTCGGGATACGGCAGATTTTCGCCGCGCAGCGACGCGAGGCCGACGGTGAAAATTTGCGCAGCGTCCGGGCGCACGCGCGCGGACGCTGGCCACGTGACGGTGAGTGCGCTGCGCGCATCGCCGGGCAGATCGAGCGCGGCGTCTGCGTCGCTCTGCGGGGCGACGGCGGCGAGGTCGGGGAAGTGGATGCGCGCGGGCAGCGCCTGCAGCGCGCCGGCGCGCGGGTCCTGTGAAACGGGACGGGCGAGGGTGGGCCAGCCGGGCACGCCGTAGACGCGGAACTGCGCGGTCTGCTGGGTGTCGTTTTTCGGGATGGAGAAATTGAGCCAGCTGTAGGCTCCGCTCAGCGCGTTCCACTGGCTGTTCATGATCGAGTTCGGGACGGGCTGATCGGTCGAATGCGGGAAGGCCGGACTGGCATCATACGAAGCATTGCCGACATATTCGTCGTAGAGCGAGAAGTAGTAGTGGCCCCATT
>JBIIIA010000170.1:0-6803 GCA_044235195.1 Thermoflexales bacterium | reverse complement strand
ATCAGCAATGCAGCATGTTCGATGTCTGGTTCGGCCCACACATCTCCCGCTTCGTAGGGTCCCCAGTCGCGTTCCAACTCGACCAGCTCGTATCCCACGAGGTACGAATTCGAAGGCGTCATGTAGTCGAGGTTGCCGGAGTACGCCGTGGCGATGCACGGCTTGCCGAAGAACATCGCCTCGGCCATCGTCATCCCGAACCCTTCGCAGCGGTGCAGCGATACATAGGCGTCGCATGCGTTCATGAGCGCGCTGTTTTCGGCGCGATCGAGGCGACGATCGATCAATATGCCGCCGACGGCGTCGAGTTCGGCAACGAGCGTTTCGAGGTCGTGTTCCGATAGTGCGTATTGCTGTGGCTTGCGTCGTGCGAGGTCGAGGTTGTTAAGCTTGAGTGCCAGCAGCGGGCCACCAGGACGTGGTGCGCCGAAGGCGTGGCGAAAAGCACGAATCAGCGCGCGTGGATTCTTGCGCTCGAGAATGCTGCACGCGTCGCACATGAAGAGAAAGACGAAGCGATCATCGGGCAGGCCGAAGTGCGCGCGTAGAAGGGCGGCTGGTACAGCCGGTGCGACTGCGCTCGGTATCTGCACGACGGGGATGGGTGAGACTGCGCCTAGTGCGCTTTGTGTGTAGCGGCTGTCGACCCAGATTTCATCGTAGAGCGCGAATGCGCCGTGCCAGCGGCCGGGGAAGCGCGGCATTTCCCACGACCAGTGGCCGATGTTCGTTCGTCCATCGAAGAATCGTCGGCCGAGAAGGCGATACGCGCGCCGTGTGTCGGCCGCATTGGTGTGGAGCAGATTCACCGTGGCATGCGGCAGATCGACAGACGTCGCCGGCGCATCGGCGTCATGCAGGGTGGGATGTGGTTCGATGTCGCGCCAGCAGACTTCTGCGCCGCTGCTGCGCAGCGCCTGCAGGGCATTGCGCGCCACCTCGCCGATGCCCGTGGCGGCCGTCAGATGGCCGACGAAGCGGATCGCGGGCGGTGCGGGCAATTCGTCCGGCCTCGTTCGCGTCAGCGCAGCGGCGCGGCGGTCGAGGCGGGCGACGAGTGAGCGCAGGCGGTTCATTGCTGTCGACCTGCAGGATCAGCTTTCAACCGCGAGCAAATATGGACGATGCGGCGCTTCGTACTTCGCAATCGTGGCGCGACGCTGATGGCGCGGCTGCGGCGCTTCTGGAAGCGCGCCCACTGCTGCTCGAAGAGATCCTGGGCGACGGCGTAAAGCTCGAAGTCCTGCTGATTGAGCTGCTCGAGTCGGGCGAGTGTGGATGGCTTGAGCGCATCGCGGTAGCTCTGACGAGCATCACGTCTATTCGGATTCACATTCGCCTGTGGCGGTACGGCCGGCGCCGGGACGCCGAGCAGGTCGGCGATCAGCAGCATCGATTCGTCGAAGCGCTCGGTGAGGCCGACGACAGGCATTTCGTGCAGCCACGCGATCGCGCGTTCGAGGAGGCGATCAGGAGATCTGGTGCCGGCGACGTCGTGAATGGCATATGGGGCGCGAAGAACCAGATCCTGACCGTCGGCGCGCTTTGCGTTGCACTCCTCGAAAAACCGCCGATAGTCACGCCGGTTGCCGAGGTATGAAGTTTGTGTTATGACGATGCGATCCAGATCACGACAGTCCTCGATGTCGTTGTCGAGCAGTTCCGCCATCGAGGCAGTGTATTCGAGGCTGAATAGTTCCGGATGTCTGGCGAGATGTCGCTTATGTTGATCGTATGCCGATACCGAGCGTTCGATCGGATGTCGAAGCATGGTGAATACGTCGACATCACGCCGACCGATGAATTCGAGCATCTGTCGACCGTGATGCCATGAGTGGTAGCAGCGGAATGACGTTAGACGATCGGAAGGCACGTGAATAACGGCTGGAATGTCAACGTCGATGTAGTCACGGACGCGGTAAACAGTTTGGAGCCAGTGGCCGATTGCGGTACCGCCGGTTTTCGGCAAATGCATGAAATACACCGCAGGAGGTTCGTAATGAAACCGCATCGACTGTATTCTCTCCGGAATTCCGTGGGGAATTGTTCTGCGATGTGCCATCGTTAGCTCCCCAGCTCCCCGGGACTGGGGCGGGAGCTGGTACCATGCGCGCTGCGCGCATCGTCTGCAGTACCGCGGCGGCGTTCGAATCTCTGGTCAGCTATGTCGAGCACTAACGGTATTCTCTCCATCGTGGCGGACAATCCGGACTACGGACGGCAGGCGGTGAATCTGGCGCGTTCGATTCGGCTGCGTGATCCGAATCTGCCGCTGGCGATCGCAACGAATCTGAACCCGCGGCTTTTTCGCGGCATCTACGATCACATCGTGCCGTGGCGCTTCGATCGCTGGACTGGTCTGCTGTCGAAGTTGGATGCGCTGGAGATGTCTCCCTTCGATGCCACGCTCTTCCTCGATGCCGATGTGGTGGCATACGAATCGCTGGAATTTCTGTTCGAGCATTTTTCGGGTCGCTGTTTCGGCGTGGTCGGCGAGTCGATGACGCCCAATCGATGGTTCAAGAGAATGAGGCTGATTCGTGCGCTCATCCCGAACGCCGGCCTGCTTTCATTCGCCGGCGCTGCCTACTATTTCGAGAAGGGCGCGGCGGCGGAAGCCCTGTTTCGGCGTGCGAAGGAGTGGCACGCTCGCTACGATGAGCTCGAGATTCGGCCCTATCGCATCGGCAGGAACGAGGAGCCGCTGTTTGCGTTGGCAATGTTCGAGGCGGGGATGCAGGCGCCGGTCATCCGAACGTCGAACGGCGAGATTACTCTGCTCAACCCCGTTGCCGGCGCATTCGATTCGAACGTGATCGAAGGACGGTGCGTTCGCATGCGAAACGGCGCACCGGTGAACCAGATGATCATGCATTTCGGGGGCGGGTGGCAATCGAGCTACGAATATCTTCAGGAGGAGATGCGTTTGTACATCCACGCGGCGAAGGCGGGCCGTGGAAAAGTCATGGGTGGCGTGTCTGCTGCATGGGCGGCGGGCAATTACCTGGTGCACTCGCCACGGCGCATACTCCGGCTGCGCGCGGCGCTCAGCGGCATTCGGAAACGATGGGCAGATCGACGGGCGGCTGCAGGCGGTCGATGAGCGGCGCGAGTGAGCGCCGGATCATTTTCTTCACGATGGCTCGGTGCGCAGCTTGTTGCCCTGGTTGTCCTGCGGCGCGTCGCCCGGCCGCAGCGGCGGCACCGGCTGCAGAATCTTGCGCTGGCTCGGCGTCACGCGCGCCAGCAGTTCGTCGGAATAGACGTAGCCGAAGCGCGTGTTCGCCCACAACGGCCCGTACCGATAGATCGTGACGCGGCGTTCACCGCCTGCATTCGTCCGGCTGCTTCCGCCGTGCATCACGCCGTCGCAGAAAATCAGCACGTCGCCGGCGTTCATGTACAGCGGAACAGCGCCTTCGAGGTGATCCATGCGGTCGCCCGCGCCGTAGTTGCCGGCGTTGGGATGCGGGAAGTTCGATTTGTGGCTGCCCGGGATGACCATCGTCGGGCCGTCGCCCGGGCCGATGTCCGTCCATGCGATGATGACGTTGCACTGGCCGACGCGAAACATGCCGTCCTTGTAGTGGTACGCACCGCGCAGCGCGCCGCGGTAGCCGCCGGAGTGCACCGGATGGTGGCCGCCGGCGCGGCGCACCGAAATGATGCATTCGTCGACGAACAGGCCCTGCACGTACGACTGCTCTTCGCCGCACCAGTGCCGCAGATATTCGATGTAGCCGGGATGGTCGAGCAGCGCCTCGAAGGGCGCGCCGGTTTCGACGCAGTTGTGCAGCTCGAGGCCGGTGTCTTTCGTGTAGTCGCGCCGCTGGGCGTTGCCGTGCCACTGGCCGAACTCCAGCGTTGGCAGCGCATCGATGGCGGCATTCACGGCGGTGATCAGCTCGGGTTCGACGGCGTTCTTCAGGACGATGTATCCGTTCAGGTCGAACATGAAGTCGTCCAGCGCGGTGGGCATGCGTGGCGTTGTCATACGAAGGGGAAGTGTATGACAAAAACGTCGTGACGTATCCGCTGATCCGCTGGGTGTGGGGCAGAAGCCTGCTGCAGTGACGAAAGTCCTGCTACTCGCGTCGGCGGCGCATCGCCGCGAGCTGCGCGCGCTCCGTGTCGTCCAGGTCGGTCGGCATGCTGATCTGCAGGCGCAGATACAGGTCGCCGGCCTCGCCGCTGTCCAGCTTCGGCATGCCGCGCCCGCGCAGCCGGATCTGTCGCCCGGACGGCGATCCCGGCGGGATGCGCACGATGACGCGGCCACCCAGCGTATCGACGGGCGCCTCGCCGCCCAGCAGCGCCGTGAATACGTCGATGCTGAGGTCGCGATGCAGATCGTCGCCACGCAGTTCGTAGACCGGATGGCGCGCCACTTCGATGTTCAGATACAAGTCGCCGGCCGGCCCGCGCGTGCTGCGGCCGCCGAGGCCCTTGACGCGCACGCGCGTGCCGGTGCGCGCACCGCGCGGAATCGTCACTTCCACGTCCGATTCGCCGCTGCGGCCGATGCGCCGCGTCGTGCCGTGGTACGCCTCTTCGAGGCTGATCTCGGCGCTCTGCTCGAAGTCGCGTGGGCTGCGCGTGCGCTGCGCTCCGTTCGGGCCGCGGCCGAAAATGTCGCCGAACATTCCCTCGAAATCTTCGGGGTTGACGCTGCCCGCGTTGGCGCGCCCGCCGCCGAACGGCGCCCACTCGCCCTGCCGGCCGCCCGGCGCGCGTTGGGCGAAGTCGGCGCCGAACTGATCGTAGCGGGCGCGCTTGTCGGGGTCGCTCAGCACTTCGTAGGCTTCGTTGATTTCCTTGAACTTCTCTTCCGCGCGTTTGTCGCCCTTGTTGGCGTCCGGGTGGTGCTGGCGAGCGAGCTTGCGAAACGCCTTCTTGATCGTATCGGCGTCGGCTGCGCGCGGCACGCCGAGGATTTTGTAGTAGTTCTTGTTCTCCACGGGATTTCCTCGCCGGCGGCGTTTCGCCGCAGCAATACATCATGCCACCGATGCGTCCACACGACGAGGTCATTCCTATCGCAGCCGTGTTGGAATTTCGTAAGAGTCGATCGCCGACCGACGACCGCCGTCGGCTGTCTTTTTCACGCTACACTCTACGCGTGTTCAAGAATCTCAACCTCGGCGCGCTGGGTCACAGCGCCGGCTTCGAGCAGGCGGTTGCCCTGGCCGCCGCTCACGGCTTCGCAGGGATCGATCTCGATATGGCGTTTCTCGCTCGCAAGGCGGCCGAGACGTCGCCGCAGGCGGCGCGCGACTGGTTCGCGTCGACCGGGCTGCGCGTCGGCGGCATCGGGCTGAACTTGAAGTGGCGCGAGTCGGACAGCGACGCCGATTTCAACGCCAGCCTGGCGGCGCTGGATGCCGAAGCGGCGCTGGCCGCCTCGTTCGGCTGCACGCGCGTGGCCACGTGGGTGATGCCGTGCTCGAACACGCTCACGCTGCGCCAGTACTGGGACCTCGCTGTGCGGCGCCTCGGCGCGGCCGCGCGCGTGCTCGGTGGGCACGGGCTGCGCCTCGGCCTCGAGTTCATCGGGCCGGCCACGCTGCGCGCGCCGTTCAAGCACCACTTCGTCTACTCGATGGACGCCATGCTCGGCCTGTGCGCCGCGCTCGGGCCGAACACCGGCCTGCTGCTCGACTGCTTCCACGCCTACACGGCCAAGGTGACGCCCGCCGACCTGCGCGCGCTCTCGAACGACGACGTGGTCTACGTGCATCTGAACGACGCGCAGGCCGGCCTCGGCCCGGACGAACAGCTCGATCAGGTGCGCGACATGGTGTGCGCGACCGGCGTGATCGACATCGCCGGCTTCATGGATGCGCTGCGCGTCGTCGGCTACGACGGTCCGCTGACGGTCGAGCCGTTCAGCAAGTCGGTGAAGGCGATGGCCGTCGCCGACGCCGTCGCTTACACCAGTCGGTCGATCGATCGGGCGTTGAGTGCAGGGGCATGAACTCCGTCGGTTCGCTCGGGATGATCGAGGTCGTCGTCGTGGCGCTGCTGTGCGCGCTGCTGTTCTCAGGCGCGTTCATCGGCCTGCTGCTGCGCACGAGGCGGAAGCGCCGCTGACGTTCGCCTGCGAAGGCCGGGAATGATGCGCAGCAAGAGCAACGCACACAACAGCGGCGCGTAGATCAGCAGTGCGTCGTTCAGATCGGGCTTGAGGGCCCACCAGTAGTGCAGCAGCGCCAGCACCGCGGCGACGAAAACGCCGCGGTGCAGCGTTTTCCAGCGCCGGCCGAGCCGCCGTTGCCACTCGCGCGTCGAGGTGACGGCCAGCGGCATCAGCACGATGAGCGCCGCGGCGCCGGCCAGGAGATAGTTCTTGGCCAGCATTTCGCCGGCGATGTAGGCCAGGTTGCCGCCGTAGTCCACCAGTGCATAGATCGCCAGGTGCAGCGCCGCCCAGCCGAAAGCGAACAGCCCGGTCGTGCGCCGCGCCGGCAGCAGCCACGGCGCGCGCAGCAGCCGCACGGCCGGCCCGATCGCCAGCGAGACGAACAGCAGGTTCAGCGCCGTGCGTCCGCTGATCTGCACCGCTTCCTGGATCGGATTCACCGTCAGCGCCCCGGCCGCCGCCCGCGCGGCGAATACGATCGCCGGCGCGAGACAGAGGAAGACGACGGCCGTCCGCCGTCGGCCGTCGGCCGTCTGCCGTGTGCCGTCTGCCGTCTGCCGTGTGCCGTCTGCCGTCGGCCGTCGGCCGTCTGCCATCTGCCGTCCCCCGTCAGTAATTTGCATACAAGTCCATCCCGGCGTACAGCGAGGCCACCTGCGCCTCG
>JBIIIA010000008.1:0-21183 GCA_044235195.1 Thermoflexales bacterium | reverse complement strand
CAGACATATTTCGCGTCGCAGTCGACGATCGACGCACATCGCGCGGAACTGCGCGCGTTTCTGCACGCCTCGCACGATGGCTGGCGCGCGGCGCTGGCGCAGCCCGACGAAGCAGCGGCGCTGCTGATGGCGACGGACGCACACCCCTCCACCTCGGATGCGAGCGCCCACCTCGCCGAACACCGCGCCATGCTCGCGCGCGTCGCACCGCTCGTCACGGGATCACGCTCGACAGCGGAGATCGGCCGGATCGATCGTGCGCAGTGGTCCGCCAATCTGTCGACCTACGCAGTGCACGGCCTGACGCAGCATCGATTGCTCGTGGAAGACGTCGTCGAAGATTTGATTCGTCCAGCCCGGTAATGAACTGACGACTGGGCAAGGCCATCGTCTGATCGTCTGCAGTACGATTCTTCACCTCACGATGTCCAAACGCATTCTCATGTTTCCTGCCGCACTCGCGCTGGCCTTCGCCGTCGTCACCGGCGCCGTCGTCGCGCTCGGTGAACTGCCGGGGGAACGCGCGCTGGTCGTCGCAGCGCTCGCCGCCCGCAGCGACGGGCTCACCGCGCCGATTCAGGCGATCACGTTTCTCACTTCCGCAGCGCCTGCGCTCGCCATCTGCACGCTGTGCACATTCCTGGAATTTCGCCGGCGCGGGCGAAGCGTGCAGGCGCTTTGGCCGCTGGTCGTCTACTTCGGCCATCTGGCCTGCAACGTTGCGCTGCGCATCGCCGTCGGCCGCATGCGGCCGGACGTGGAATACATCCCGAATCTGCTGCCGGAAATTCAGGCTTCATTTCAGCAGTTCTCGTATCCGAGCGGACACGCCGGCTCCGCGGTGGTGGCGTGGGGCGCGCTCGCATTCACATTGCGCAATTCGGCGCTGCGCATCCCGGCAACCGTGGCGGCAGCGCTGCTGATCGGCGGCACTTCGTTCGGCCGCATCTACCTCGGCGTGCACTGGCCGTCGGACGTGCTGGGCGGCCTGCTGCTGGCCGGCGCGTGGCTGACCGGCACAACTTCCGCTACACTGCCGCCACCACGCCGATGAGCCACACATTCCCCTGCCCCAACTGCACCGCCCCGCTCACGATCGAAGAACAAAGCGCTCTCGCTGTCAAGTGCCCGTACTGCGGCATGAGCGCGCCGATCCCGGAATCGCTGCGCACGACCACGACCGGCACAGCGCCGAAGGGAATGTCCGATGCGCTCGTGGCGCAGGTTGCTGCTGCCATCGCCGCCGGCCAGCGCATGGAAGCGATCAAGCTGATCCACCGCGCCACCGGCGTCGGCCTCGCCGCCGCCGAGCAGATCTACACCGCCATGAGCACCGGCGACGCCGTAACGCTCGATCGCTTTCTCTCCGGCGCCGCGATATCGGGGCCGAAGATCGTCGTACGCCGCACATCGTGCCTGGGCACGCTGGTGATCTGGCTGCTGATTTTCGTCATCGGCGCCGGCGTCTTTCTGTGGCAGGGCGGCTCCGACGCCGTGCGCCTGCTGCGCAGCGTGCTGCCCAGCGCCGTGGGCGAACGCGTCGAGCAGGCCGCCGGCGTCGTCGTACCGCCCTACGCCGGCCTGATTTTTCAGAAGAACGCCGTGCTGGTGAACTCCGATCGGAAACAGCCGGACGTCGTGGGGATCGCCTATCGGCCGTCCGACAACAAACACTTTCTCGTCTACGTCGACGTCGTGTCGAACACGCTCGCGTGGCGCAGTGAGGCCGATCCGCAGAGCACATTCGTCGTGGGCAGCGACGCCGTCGTCGTCGCGACGAAGTCACGCCTGCGCGCCATCGATCGAGCCAGCGGCGCCACACGCTGGGAAACGTCGCTCAGCGACGAGATCGCCAACGCCTGCGACGAATGTCTGTTCGTCTCCAGCGGCGTCGCCTTCGCACTCACCAACGATGCCATCGTGCAGGCGTTCGATGTGTCCGATGGCCGCAAACTCTGGAGCCAGACGCTCTCGCCGGTCACGCCGCGCATCACGATGTGGAAGGACAAGGTCGTCGTCATCGACCGCGACGAGGTGGACGAACCGGGCATCGACGCGCGCGTCCGCGTCATCGACGCCGCCGGCGACGTCGGTGCAGAATTTCGTCCGAGCTGCGAAACGCCGAGCACAAAAAACAGCACGGGCGGCCGGGAAAGCGCCGACGCGGATTCGGCGCTGTTCGTCGACGCCGATGCCGATGTGCTCTTCGCCTGGTACGGCGGCTTCAGCTCGTGCGTGCAGAAGTACTCGCTCGTCGACGGCGCACTCGCGTGGGAGGCACAGGTCGACGCGCGCGCCGAAGATATTCGCGGCACCCAGCTGCTGAAGCTCGCCGACCAGCTGCTGCTCGTGGGCGATGAGTCGGTGCTTTCGATCGACCCGTCGACGGGTCAGACCACGGTGGCCTACCGCATCGACGAAGATCACGACGGCCTCTACGCCTTCGGCGCCGTCGACGGGGCGCTCGTCGTTGCCACGACGAAAACGCGCGGCACGCGCAAGGATGAGCTGGCGGCGATCGACCTGGCCAGCGGCACGGTGCGCTGGACGCGGCAGTTCGACGAGGACGGCGGCTCGTTCACGCAGCAGCGCAGCTACTCCGGGCTGCTCAGCGACAACGCCGAGGAATCGGCGTGGACGGCGCACGTCGACGCATCCGGCGTTCACCTGCTGCGCATCATGTCGAAGCCGTTCCGCTACGCATTCGAAACGCTCGATGTGGCTACAGGCGTCGCCGGTCAGCGCCGCGAAGCTCCGGTCGCGGGCGACCCGCTGCTGCTCGGGCCGGCGCTGCTCGACTGGCGCGGCAGCATCGCCTGGGTGCACGTGGACGATGCCATCGTCGCGCTCGACGTTGCCGCCGGCTCCGTGGCGACGAAGATCGGCCCGTAGAATTGTTCGCTATGGAATACCGCAAACTCGGCCGCACCGGCCTGCTCGTATCGCCGCTGTGCCTCGGCACGATGAACTTCGGTCCGTTCACCACCGAGGCCGATTCGTTCGCCATCATGGACAAGGCGCTGGACGTCGGCGTCAATTTCTTCGACACCGCCAACGTCTACGGCCGCCAGCTCGGCATGGGCGTCACCGAGCAGATCGTCGGCCGCTGGTTCGCGCAGGGCGGCGGCCGCCGCGAGAAGACCATCATCGCCACGAAGGTGTACGGCAAGATGGCCGAGTGGCCGAACGGCTCGCGCTTGTCGGCTGCGCACATCAAGCGCGCCTGCGAAGAGAGCCTGCGCCGCATGCAGGTCGACTACATCGATCTCTATCAGATGCATCACGTCGATCGCAACACGCCGTGGGAGGAAATCTGGCAGGCGATGGATCAGCTGGTGCGCGAAGGCAAGGTGATCTACGTCGGCAGCAGCAACTTCGCCGGCTGGCACATCGCCAGCGCCAACGCGGCGGCGGCGGCGCGGCACTCGCTCGGCCTCGTCAGCGAGCAGAGCCTCTACAACTTGAATGCACGCATGATCGAGCTCGAGGTCATCCCGGCTTGCCAGTCGCTCGGCCTGGGTCTGATTCCGTGGAGCCCGCTGGCCGGCGGCCTGCTGGGCGGCGTGCTGAAGAAGGAAGCGGCCGGTCGCCGCGCCGGCGAGGGCGTGCAGAACGCGCTCGCGAAGCATCGCACCCGCATCGAGGCATACGAGGCGTTCTGCGACGAGCTCGGGGAAGCGCCGGCCGACGTGGCGCTGGCGTGGCTGCTGCACAATCCGGTCGTCACTGCGCCGATCATCGGCCCGCGCACGGCGGAGCAGCTCACCGGCAGCCTGCGCGCGCTGGAAATCAAGCTCGACGCCGCGGCACTCAAGCGCCTCGACGAAATCTTCCCGGGGCCCGGCGGCGCCGCGCCGGAAGCCTACGCCTGGTAATTCACAATGCTCGACACGCAGTTCAATCTCCTCACGCTCGCACAGCAGGATCTCGTGCGCGCCGCCGCCGAAGCGATGGAAACGGCCTACAACCCGTATTCGCGCTTCTACGTCGGCTGCGCCCTGCGCCTGTCCGACGGCACGATCATCACCGGCTCGAACGTCGAGAACGCCGCATACGGCTCGACGATCTGCGCTGAACGCATGACGATCGGGCGCGCCAACGCCATGGGACGGCGTGACATCGTCGCCATGGCCGTCATGGGGCGCGGTGAAGACTTCCTGCCGAACGAGGCGAAGATCACCGGCCCGTGTGGATCGTGCCGGCAGATGATCTACGAGTCGTCGCAGATCGCCGGTGCGGACATCGAAATGCTGCTGGCTGTCCCACAGCTCACGCGCACGATCGTCACGTCGATCGAACAGCTGCTGCCGCTGCCGTTCGGCCCGGTCGAGCTCAACGTGGACATCGAGCGCTACCGCCCGCGCCGTTAGTCCGTGGCGTCCGCCTCGCACGCGGCGAGCGCCGCGCCGATCATGCCCGCCTCGTCGCCCAGCGCACCACGCTGAACGGCGAGGCGGTCGCTCATGTCTCGGCGCGCGCTCGCCGAAGCCGCGGCCCAGAACACGTCGGACGCGCGCGCAACGTCGCCGCCGATCACGAGCGCCTGCGGCCCGAGTGCACGGCACAGCCAGCCCAGCACCGCGCCGACGGATTCCCCCGCCAGCGACAATGCCTCCCACGCGCGGATGTCTTCGCCGCGCTCGGCCGCCGCGATCGCCTCCGAAATGTGGCTGTACCCGGCGTGGCGCGCCACGGCATCGGCCGAAGCGACTTCGTCCAGCACGAAATGCATGCGCCGTCCACGCGCATCGACCAGGTCGAGCGGCGCGTAGCCACGAAATACGCCGCCGCCGCGCAGGCCCATGTGCGGTCGCCCGCCGAGCACCAGGCACGCCGCCACTTCCGATGCCGCCATGGCATACAGAAAATGGGCCTGCCCTCGCCCGGCGCCGAAGCGTGATTCGGCGCGCGCCGCTGCCCGTACTCCGGCATCGACCATCGCCGCGCCGACCGGAGCCAGCGCCCGCCGCACTGCCATGCCCTTCCACGGCACGATGCGGCCGCTCACGATCTCGCCCGCCTCGTCGACATCCTCACACACCGACAGGCCGATGCACGTCGGCAGCAGCGACGGCGCGCGCCCTTCCGCCCACAGCCCCGTCGCCATCTCCACGACCTCGGCCAGCACCGCGTCACCGCTGTGCTTCGCCGGCGTTGCTCTCCTGCGCCGCAGCAGCACGTCGCCGTTCTCGAGATGCACGATGCCGCCCACGATGCGTTCGCCGTTCACGTCGATTCCGATTGCCGTCGTCATGCAACTACCCTACACCCCAAACGTGAAAGAAGTGGCATGATTCGACACCATGAACGAAGCTCGAACCGCCATCCTCGGAAAGCTCCGCACTTCGCTCGGCAAGGGACTGCCGTTTCCGGCCGCCGAATCGGTGAACACCGATCAGCCGGTCGTTCCGATCGCCGCGGACGAAGATCTGCTCACTCGCTTTCGCAGTGAAGTCGAGCGCGTCAAGGGCGTCGTTCATGTCGCCGACACGCCGGACGCCGCACTGCTCGCGCTGCGTGCAATCCTGGTGCAGAACGATGTGCACCGCGCCACCGCGTGGGACGAGCACAGCCTGCCGATCGACGGCGTGTACGCGCTGCTCGCCACGATGAACATCGAGCGCGTCTCCGGCGCAAACGAAGTGGTCGAGACGGCGCAGGCCGGCATCACCGGCTGCGACTGGGCCATCGCCGCCACCGGCACGCTGGTGCTCTCGACTGGCGCAGGGCGCAGCCGGATGGCCTCGCTGCTGCCGCCCATTCACGTGGCGCTGATGCGCAGCAGCCAGCTCATTCCGCGTCTCGAGGACTGGGTGGCCGGCCGCTACGCCGCACGCCTGCAGGAGCTGCGCACCGCGAGCAACGTCACGCTGATCACCGGCTGCAGCCGCACCGCCGACATCGAGATGTCGCCGGTCTTCGGTGTGCACGGCCCGCTGCAGTTCCACGTGGTGGTCTACCGCGACGTCTAACCGACGTCACTCCTGCCGCACGGCGCTGGCGATCGCCAGCCGCTTCAACCGCAGCATCGGATAAATCGCGCCGAGCAGCGCTGAGATCAGCGCCACCAGCGCCGCCTGCACGAACGTGGCCGGATCGAGCACCAGCCGAATCGTCCAGCCGAACGAGCGCAGGTTGATGATGTAGACGAGCACCACCGCCAGCAGCAGGCCGGTCGGCATCGACAGCAGGCCCGCCGCCGATCCCATCAGCCCGGTCTCCATCAGCGTCATCCGCCACAGCTGCCGCAGCGTCATGCCGTTCGCGCGCAGCATGCCGAACTCACGCGTGCGTTCGATCTGCAGCGCCATCAGCGCGCTCAGCACGCCGATGAACGCCACGACTGTCGCCAGCAGGTTCAGTGCTCCGGTGATGGCGAACGTGCGGTCGAACACCACGAGCGCGCTGTCGCGCAGCTGTCGATTGGCGTTGATCAGCAGCTCGCTGCCCGCGAACTGCTCGCGCATCTTCGCCGCCGCTTCCGTCGCATCTTCGCCGTCGCGCATGTACACCGCGATCGACGTCACGGCCTCGTCAGCGAACAGGCGCACGTACTCGTCGCGGCGCATGAGCAGTCCGCCGGCGTCGCTGGCGTAGTCGTAGTACACGCCGACGACGCGGAATTCGCGCTCGCCCTGCGCCGTGCGCAACGTCACGCGATCGGCGTTCGGCGTGATCCCGTACCGGTTGGCGAACGGCTCACTGACTTGAATTTCGTCTCGCCCGCGCATGCTCTCCCACAGCCCGTCCACCGGCCGCGCGCTCCACACGTAGGTGTCCGCCGGCCGCTCGCGATCCGACCCGACGCCGAGCAGCGCCGCCGTCTTCCAATCACCATCGGCGCTGTTCGGCAGGCGAAAGTCGACGTCGACGGCGCGCAGCAGCGTCACATCCTCGGCGCCGTCGAAAGCGCGGAACTGCGAGATGGTCGACGGGTCGATCTGCGTCGTCGCACGCGCGCCGGCGATCGTCACCGGCGACACGTACACGTCGGCCGTCAGCGTGCTGTTCAGCCACGACTCGACCGTGGTGCGAAAGCTGCCGATCATGCTCTGCAGTCCGATGATGACCGACACCGCCACCATCAGCGAGGCGATCGCGATCGCGGTGCGTGAAATCGAATAGGTCACGTTGCGCGCGGACATGCGCCCGGTCACGCCGGCCAGCGCACCGAGCAGCGGGCCGGCCGCGCGCATCATGACGATGGTCGCCAGCGGCGTGGTCAGCGCCACGCCGATCAGCACGAAGAAGATGCCGGCCAGGTTGATCACCAGCTGCGCCGTCGCCAGCAGCAGCACGACGCCGAACACGAACATACCGGCGCCCGCACCCGCCACCCACGGCAGCACGCGGCGCACGCGCTGTTCGACGCTGCTGCGCTTCAGCGCGGTGATCGGCGGCACGCTCGTCGCCTCGTACGCCGGCGCCAGCGCTGCCAGCAGCGACGCCGCCACACCCAGCGCGAATCCTTTCACCAGCGCCAGCGGCGCAATTTCCACGTCGCGCACGTTCACCACGTAGTAGAGGTCGTTGATCGTCTGCGTCACCAGCCCCACCGCCCCGCGGCCGAGCACGATGCCCAGCAGCACGCCGAGCACGCCGCCGACGACGCCGAGCAGCGCGGTCTCCACGAGCACCATGCGAAAGATTTCGCGGCGCGTCACGCCGAGGCAGCGCAGCGTGCCGATCATCGGACGGCGCTGCACCACGCTGAAGGTGATCGTGTTGTAAATCAGGAACATGCCGACGACGAGCGCCAGCAGGCTCAGCGCCGTGAGGTTGAGACGGAACGCGTCGCCGAGGCTTTCGACGCTGCGGCTGCGCTGCGCCGGGCGCACGATCTGCACTCCCTGCGGCATCGCCGCGCGGATGCGCTCCAGCTCCGCCGCACCCGCCGCAGTGCGCTCGTCGATGATCAGATCGACGTGCGTGATTCGACCCGACATGCCGAGCAATCGCTGCGCCGCGCCGATGTCGAGGATCGCCAGCCCGTCCAGCGCGCGCCGATCTTCATCGGCGGCCGGATGCAGCACGCCGATCACCGTCATCGTCTCGCGGCGATCGGCGATGCGCAGCGTGAGTTCGCTGCCCACGCGCAGGCCGTAGCGCTCGGCCGTGCCGGCGCCGATGATCAGTGCGCGTGGATCGGTGAAGAACAGGCTCAGATCGCCGTCGTCGGAGACCGTCGCGCCGGATCCCAGAAAGCTGCGAAACGGCGGCTCGGCGAATGCGTCCACGCCGAGCAGCTGCAGCGGCTGTTCGTCGAGTTCGACGGCCACGGCATACGCGCTCACCACCGGCGCCGACGTGCGAACGCCGAGATCGACCTTGACCCGGCGATAGACATCCTGGTCGAGCACGCCGTTCACGCCGACGATGCGATGCGTCGTGCGTCCCGCCACGGTCTCGGTGCTGAGGTTGAACGCGCGCGAAGCACTCTCGTTGGCCAGATCGATTGCGATCACGACCGCCACGCCGAGCGCCACGCCGAGCACACACAGCAACGACAACAATGGGCGACGACGCAGGTACCGCAGGCCGGTCTTGAACAGAATCATGGCCGCGACAGTGTAGGCGCACCGCATAAGCGCGGCGTGAGTAGTTCAGCCTTCAGGCTGGGCCGTCGGCGTCGGACTCGGCGTCGCCGTCATCGGTGCCGCGATTGCCGTCGGCGTGATCAGCGGCGAATACAGCGGATCCGGCGGCGGCTCGGGGGTGGCGAACGCTGCCGCCGCCGCACCGCCGCGCACCTGCGCTGCGAATTCGTCGAGGCTTGCACCGTATCGCACGCGTATGCGTCGCCAGGTGTACGCATCACTCAGGTTGTGCTGCGCGCCGTGCACGGTCGTCACCGCACCGAGCATGTCGACCGATTTCAACACGCGTATCACCGCGGCGTCGTACTGGCCGGCCGGGTAGCAGAAGAAGCGCGGACGATGTCCGGTGTACGCTTCGATTTGCTCGCGAGAGCCCAGAATCTCCCACACCAGAAATTGAAATGAGCGCCGACGCAGATCCAGGTGCGTGCGCGCGTGAGATTCGATGCGCATGCCGCCGTCGGCCATCTCCTTCGCCTGCTTCCAGTCCAGATATTCCGGGTTGGTGTACGCGAACGTGGCGAAGTCGGCCACGATGAAAAATGTCCCCGTCATGCCGAGCGAACGCAGCAGCGGGAACACGAAGGAGTAATGATCGATGTGTCCGTCATCGAAGGTGAGCACGATCGGCTTGTCCGGCAGCGGCGCGCCGTCCGCAAGGTGCGCATGCAGTTCATCGAGCGTGATCGTGCGATAGCCGTTGTCCGCCAGCCAGCGCATCTGCTGCTCGAAGCGCGCCGGTTCGACGGAGAGTTCGCGCCGCAGCCGGTCGGCGTTCGACGCCGGCGACGACACGTAGTGATACATCAGGATCGGCACGCGCACGCTCGCGGGCAGCGACTTTCGCGGCGGAGTCGCCGTGCGCTCGACTGGCAGCGTCGTCGGCGTCGCGGCGGTCGCACGCTCCGGCGTCTCTGTAGCTTCGATGCGCACACGTCGCGCCGACGCCGGAGCGGCGTCACGCCAAAGCACGGCCGCGCACGATAGAACGAGCACGGCGATCGCCGGGAAAACACGCGGCAGACGGAGCACTCGGCGATTATAGTTATACGGTCATGATGAATCGCATCCGCCTTCTGCGCGCCTTGCTCACTTCTGTTTTTTTCTCCGCCACGATCCTCGGATCGGTCGCCTGCTCCGGCGAAGCGTCGCAGACGACGGCGCTGCCCTACGCCGATGATTTCTCGAATACGCAGTCGGGCTGGCAGACATCCGCCGATCTCGCCGGAGACGTCACCTACGACGGCGGCCGACTGCGCATCGTCGTGAAAAACGAAAACCTGAACATCTGGAGCACCGCCGGCAAATCGTTCACCGACGGCATGTACCAGATCGACGCACAGCCGATCGGCGGGCCGCAGGACAACGGCTTCGGCATTCTCTTCCGCGTAGCCGACCGCAAGAACTTTTACTATTTCGTCATCTCGTCCGACGGCTACTGGCAGGCCGGCCTGACGAAGGACAACAAGATGGACCACTGGTCCGACTGGCAGCAGCATCCGGCCATCAAGACAGGCGGCGAGCGCAACCGCATCCGCGTGGTGATGACCGGCCCGAAGTTCGATTTCTACGTCAACGACCAGCTGATCGGATCGCGCGAGGATGCGTCGTTCGCGCAGGGCGACATCGGCGTGATGGCACTCACGGTCATCGATCAGCCGGGCACCGACGTGGTGTTCGACGACGCCAGCGTCACGGCAGCGCAGTAATCAGCCGTGCCGCTGCATGAACCGCTGCATGCGTTCGAGCGCGCGCTCGATCTTTTCATAGCTGGTGGCGTAGGCCATGCGCACGAACCCTTCGCCGCCGGCGCCGAAGGCGCTGCCCGGGATGCACGCCACCTGCTCTTCCTGCAGCAGCGCGTCGCAGAACACGTCCTCGCTCATGCCCGATTTGCGAATCGAGGGGAATGCGTAGAACGCGCCGCGCGGCTCGAAGCAGTCCAGCCCGAGCGAATTCAGCCCACCCACGATCAGCCGCCGCCGTCGGTCGTATTCGACGCGCATGCGCTCGACGTACTCGTCGCCCTGCTCCAGCGCCACCACCGCAGCGACCTGGCCAGTCGTCGGCGCAGACATGATCGTGTACTGATGCACTTTGCGCGCCGCCGCCACCAGATCGGCCGGCCCGAGCATGTAGCCGATGCGCCAGCCGGTCATGGCATAGTCCTTGCTGAACCCGCCGAGCACGATCGTGCGCTCCCGCATGCCCGGCAGCGATGAGAAGCAGGTATGCGCCACGCCGTAGACCAGGCGATCGTAAATTTCGTCGCTGATCACCAGCAGGTCGTGCTTCTGCGCCACCTGCGCCACTTCCATGAGCCGCTCGCGCGTCATCACGGCGCCGGTCGGATTGCTGGGGTAGCCGATCAGGATCGCCTTGGTGCGCGGCGTGATGCACGCCTCGATCTCGGCACCCGTCACCATGAACTCGTTTTCCACGCGCGTGGCGATGGGAACCGGCACGCCGCCGGCCAGCGCCACTTCCGCGGTATACGCCACGAAGCACGGCTGCGGCACGATCACTTCGTCGCCGTCGTCCAGGATCGACGTCATCACCGCATACATCGCTTCGCTGACGCCGACGCTGATCAGGATCTCGTCTTCCGGCTGATAGCTCACGCCGTAGAGCCGTTCGTAATGCGCCGCCAGCGCCCGCCGCAGTTCGATGGTGCCGCTGTTGCTCGTGTAGCCTGTCTCTCCGCGCTGCAGCGAGGCGATGCCCGCGTTCAGGATCGGCGCCGGCGTCACGAAGTCGGGCTCGCCGATGCCGAGCGAAATCACGTCCTTCATCGACGCGGCGATGTCGAAGTACTTGCGAATGCCGGACGGCGGAATCGACGAAACTCGATGGGAAATAAAATTACGCATGCTTACTCCTCGTCGAAGCCGACCACGCTGCTGTCGCCGACGTTGAATTTGTGCGGCCGGCCGATCAGCATGGCATCGCGGCCGACGAGTGAATTGGCGAGCACCTGGTCGCTCACATGTGCGCCGGCGTCGACGATGCTGTCGCGCACTACGCTGTCGCGAATTTCGCAGTCGGCCCCGATCGAGGCGTTCGGGCCGACCACGCTGCGCTCGATGCGCGCGCTCGGGTGGATGTTCACCGGCGGAATGATCACGTATGGCCCAGCCGCCCGCTCCGCGCTGTTGTCGCGGCCGTGCGCCAGCAGCCAGCGATTCGTCTCCAGCACGGCGTCCGGCTTGCCGCAGTCGAGCCACACCTCGGCGCGCTCCGTGCGGAAACGCGCCCCGCGCTCGATCATCAGGTTCAACGCATCCGCGAGATAGTATTCGCCGCGCGTCTGTATGTTGCGCTCCACCAGCTCCCGACACGCCGCCATCAGCGCCGCCGCGTCGCGCACGTAGTACGCGCCGATCAGCGCCAGCCGATTCTCCATCGTCGACGGCTTCTCGATCACGCGCTTCACGTAGCCGTCGGCGTCCATCTGCACCACACCGAAGCGGCGCGGATCCTCCACTTCGCGCACATACACCACGCCGTCGGCATCCACGCCTTCGAGCCGGCTCAGATCCGCGTCGGTGACGGTGTCGCCGAAAATGATGGCGGTCGGGCCGCTGACCGCATGCTGCGCCAGCAGCACCGCCGTCGCCTGCCCATTGGCCTCGCGCTGCACGATGTACTCGGCGTGAATGTCCGGATACTGCGCGCGCACGTACGGTTCGAACTGGTCGCCCAGATAGCCGACGACGAACGCGATCTTCTCGACCGGCACGTTCGAAATGCCGTCCAGGATGTGGCCGAGCACGGGCTTGCCGGCGACGGTGATGAGCGGCTTGGGCTTGGTATACGTGTGCGGCCGCAGTCGTGTGCCGTAGCCCGCCAGGAGAATCACTACATTCATAGATTCGGCTTCCTCGTGTGCCAGTCGGTCGTCGCCTGGTACGCCTGCGCGGCGGCGAGGACGACGTTTTCGGCGAAGGCCGGCCCGACCAGCTGCAGGCCGATCGGCAGCCCACCCGCGTCGAAGCCGCACGGCACGCTGATGGCCGGCACACCCGCCAGGCTGACGGTCAGCGTAAGCACGTCCGCCAGATACATCTGCAGCGGATCGTCGGAGCGCTCCCCGATGCGGAAGGCGGTGAACGGTGAGACCGGCGCCGCCAGCACATCGACCTCTTCGAATGCGCGCTCGAAATCACCTTTGATCAGCGTGCGCGCCTTCTGGGCGCGAATGTAATACGCGTCGTAGTAGCCGGCGCTGAGCGCGTACGTTCCGAGCATGATGCGCCGCTTGACCTCCGGCCCGAAGCCGGCGGCGCGCGTGCGCCCGTACGTATCGATGAGGTCGGTGCCCGTCTCGCGCAGGCCGTATTTCACGCCGTCGTAGCGCGCCAGATTGGCGCTCGCCTCCGCCGGCGCGATCAGGTAATACACCGGCAGACCCAGCCCGGTGTTGGGCAGCGACACCGGGCGCACTTCGGCCCCGAGCGCAGCCATGTGATCGATCGCCGCGCGCACGGCGCGTTCGACGTCCGGCTGCATGCCCGCGACGAAGAATTCCTGCGGGACGCCGATGCGCAGCCCGCGCAGATCCTGCGGCGTCGCCCGCGTTTGCAGCGCACTCGGATCGACGGTGGTGGAATCGCGCGGATCGAGGCCTTCGAGCGCGCGCAGCATGATTTCCGCGTCGA
Organism: Thermoflexales bacterium; assembly: GCA_044235195.1. GTDB lineage: Bacteria > Chloroflexota > Anaerolineae > J036 > Brachytrichaceae > CANJQH01. The sequence continues at coordinate 7,928 of JBIIIA010000008.1, read as the reverse complement.
TGGCGTCGTGCGTCAGTGCGCCGATCGTATCGAGCGACGACGCATACGCGATGACGCCGTAGCGCGATACACGCCCGTACGAGTTCTTCAGGCCGGTCACGCCGCAGAAGGCCGCCGGCTGGCGAATGCTCCCGCCGGTGTCCGTGCCGAGCGCGGCGCAGCACAAGCCGGCGGCCACCGCCGCCGCGCTGCCGCCCGACGATCCGCCGGGCACGCGTGCGGCGTCCCACGGATTGCGCGTGGCCCCCCAGGCCGAGTTCTCCGTCGACGAGCCCATGCCGAACTCATCGCAGTTCACCTTGCCGAGAAAAACCGCCCCCATGGCGCGCAGGCGCGCGATCACCGTCGCGTCCCACTCGGGCGTGTAGTCGGCCAGAATTTTCGAGCCGGCCGTGGTGCGCACGCCGCGCGTCGAGAACATGTCCTTGAGCGCAATCGGCACACCGAGCAGCATGCCGTCTTCTCCGGCGGCGATGCGCGCATCGGCCGCGCGTGCCTGCGCCAGCGCCTCATCCGCCGCAACAGTGACGTAAATGTGCAGTGCCGGATCGACCGCCGCGATGCGATCCAGAAAACGTTGGGTGAGCTCGACGGCGCTGATGCTGCGCGAACGCAGCAACGCCCGCGCAGCACGCACGGTGAGAAAAGATGTGTCGATCACGCAGCGTCGTCCCCGAGCGTCGCCTGCACCACGAAGCTCGCGCCATCGGTCACAACGGCATTGGCGAGTACTTCAGCGCGCGGCATTGACGGCGCGGACACATCGCCGTCGCGCACCACACTCTGCACCGGAGCCACCGTCGCCGTCGGCAGGATATCGTCCAGGTCGAGCGTCGCCAGCATCGCCGCATGCTCGAGCACTGCATTCAGATGCGACGCGAATTTTTCGCGCTCTTCTACGTCCAGATGCAGGCGCGCCAAATGTGCGACTCGCTCGACCTCGGTCGGTGTCACCATGTTCGATCGTCCGCTCCGGCTACGCTTCGTCCTTGCCGGCATCTCCACGCGACGGCGAACCCAGCTGCGGCGCGCGGCCGAGACGGCTCGGTTCGAGCGTCGGCGGAGCCACAGCGTTGGCCATGTTCGTCTGACCCTCGAGATACGCGCCCTCGTGCAGCAATATCGCATTCACGTTCAGGTCGCCCCACAACTTGCCGGTTTCGGTGATCTCCACTTTGTTGGCAGTGATGTTGCCCTTCACCATGCCGGAGATCGTCACGTTGTACGCCGCCACTTCCGCAACGATCGTCGCCGATTCCGACACGATCACATTGCCCGTGGTGTGCAGATTGCCCTCGAAAATGCCGTCGATGCGTACACCACCATCCGATTGCAGCGTGCCGTTGAACCGACAATTTGCGCCGATGATCGTCTCCACCTTCGGCATCTGGCCTTCCGAAGCAGATGAAGTCCGACCTTGCACACCAGCCCCGTACGTGTTCTGAGTTGAACTCGCCGCCTGCGGCGCCGCAACAGCGGCTTTTTCTTTTTCTCGTCCAAACATTCCCTGTCTCCTATGGTGAACTTTGGTGTAATACATCGGCGGCACAGGAGGCCGTCCGTTATTCCTGACAGTTTACCTTGTCTTCCCACCATAGCTGCGCTTCACGCACCAACGGGGAAGCCATATACGGCACGATGACGACGTCACCGGATTTGCCCAGTCTCTCCCGGCCACGCGCCCACTCTTCGACGTATCGATCACTTCGCACATAGACCAGCGCGGATTCCATCTGCGCCAGACAACGCTCACTGCGATCGACTTCCAGTTTCAGGCGCTCATACTCACTGCGCATCGCCGCTTCGTTGCGAATGCGATCTAAGGAATAGCGCAGCAATGGAATCGAGAACAAGATGAAGAAAAAAAATAGAGCCAGCGTTAGCCGGCTCATCATCTCGGAGCCATGCGCATCATCTCGTGGAATTCGTCGCATGGTATGTAATCTATGCCGAAGCAGGGACTTGAACCCTGATGCCCGTAAGGGCACTGCACCCTGAATACAGCGCGTCTGCCAATTTCGCCACTTCGGCGGGTGAACGAAGAGAAGTATATCCGCTTCGCAGAAAATTGCAAGGGGTTACAGGCGTGAATTTTGGCCCGTCATCTCACACAGGCGCCGATAACCAGCCAGCCCGAGCACATGAGCCACTTCCTCGGCATATACCTGGAACACCGGCTGCGTCGTCGCGCACGCTTCGGAGCACGTACCGCCCCGCGAGAACAGATCATTCTCATCGTCGATGGTCAGCATCGGCATCGGCAGCGGTCGATCGTGTTCATCGACATACTGATCCACGATCGGAAACAAGCGACAGTAGTACGGCTTCAGGTCCCACGCATCCAGCCCGTGCGCCATGGATGCCGCCTGAATGGCGCAGTAGCGATCCTCGGGCCGCAGGAAGCGACACGTCGTGCCGCTCGGATGCGTCGGATCCTCCACCGTCGTCGTGCCGGTGTAGCGCCCGGACGGAAACGCCGGGTCGTCGTCGTGCAGCTCCGCGAACCATGTGGACGCGTCGCGCCGATCTTCGGGCATGAACGGCTGGATCAGCGCGGCGTTGTCGAGGATGCGCCGGCTGTGATCGTAGTCCAGCCACACGCCGTCGGCGCAGCACGCGCCGCGACACTGCTGCACGCGACAGCGCGTGATCGCCCGCAGCTCCAGCAGCCGCGGATCGATGTGATAACCGCCGACGACGAGCGGCACACTGCGCGCTTCGTCGTGCTGGTTTCCATTCGCTTCGTCCTGCATGTCCGTCCCCATCTTCCCGAATGCTCCTCATCGACGCGGCCGCATCACTGCGGGCGCCGCATCTGCGCCAGCTGCGCTTCGAGTTCGCTGCGTCGCCGCTGCGCCGAACTTCGCCCTTCCTCCAGGATGTCGTCCACTTCCCGCCGCAGATCGCGGCGCAGATCCGACCCGCTCTCCGGCGTCAGCAGCAACGCCGCTCCCGCACCCACGAGCGCACCCAGCACTACACCAGCAAGGAAATTCACGAAACTTTTCATGTGTGACCTCCAATGAGTCGAAACACCGCACGCGGGCTTTCGATGCGGAAGTCCGCGATCCGCACATCCGCATAGAATTATCCGACCATGTCCATCGACCGCATTCGCCGGCTGCAGGCGCTTCAGCGCAGCGCCGGCATCGATTACGTCGCACTCGTCCCCGGCCCGAATCTGACGTACTTCACCGGGCTGCACATGCACCTCAGCGAACGGCCGATCGTGGCGCTGCTGCCCGCGGACGAGTCGGCCCGACCCATCATCGTGACGCCGTTCTTCGAAGTCGGCAAAGCGACCTCCGGCCCCGTGCCGCTGAACTTCTCCGTGTTCAGCTATCGCGACGGCCAGCCGTTCCAGGAAGCATTCGACGCCGCGGCGACGCAGCACGGCCTGGCCGGCAAACGCATCGGCGTGGAACCGACGCAGATGCGCGTGCTCGAATGGTCGCTGCTGAGCAGCGCCGCGCCGCTCCAGCAGGCTTCGGCCGCGGACCTGATCGCCGAGCTGCGCATGCGCAAGGACGCCGACGAGCTGGCGGCGATGCGCAAAGCGGCGCTCGTCGCCGAGGCGGCATTCGCCCGCATGCTCGAGGAACTGCGGCCGGGCATGACCGAAAAGCAGGCCGCGGCCGCGCTGCTGAATCACATGCTGCAGGCCGGCGCCGAAGGCCCGGCGTTCGGCACGCTCGTGCAGTTCGGCCCGAGCGCGTCGAACCCGCACGGCGCTTCCGGCGCACGCACGCTGCAGCCCGGCGACATGGCGCTGTTCGACTTCGGCGCCGTCGTCGACGGCTACCCGAGCGACATCACGCGCACCGTGTGCATCGGCGCGCCGAACGACGAGATGCGGCGCATCTACGAAATCGTGCAGGCCGCCAACGCCGCCGGCCGCGCCGCGGTGCGCCCCGGCGCCACCGCCGAAGACATCGACCGTGCCGCGCGCGATGTCATCGACCGCGCCGGCTACGGCGAATATTTCACGCACCGCACCGGCCACGGCATCGGCATCGAAGGCCACGAACCGCCCTACCTGTGGGCAGGCAACACGCTGCGCCTCGAACCGGGCATGACGTTCACCGTCGAGCCCGGCATCTACGTGCCCGGCCTCGGCGGCGTGCGCATCGAGGACGACATGGTCGTCACGGAGACCGGCGGCGAGTCGCTCACCAGCTTCGAACGCAGCCTGATCCGCATCGACGCGTGAGCATTCCTTTATGACGATGCGCGTCGACCTGCTGGCATTGTGGGCGTGGGAATACGACGAGATTTTCATGCACATGCTGCGCGACGCCTGCCGCATGCGTCGAGTCGACGCCCTGTTCCTCGGCGGCGCGTCCGGCATCGACGTCGATGCGCTGCACGACCTGGCGCATCGCCTGGACGCCGAGACGCTGCTGGTCCGCGCACTGCTGGATCGAGTATGGGACTGGGGGGATGAATACGAAGCGCACGTCGACGCCGCCCGACGTCGCGTGCCGCGCATCGTCAACCCGTACGAGCGCGTGCGCGCCATCTGGGATCGCGCGCACGTGCACTACCTGCTGATGCGGCACGGCATCCACGTGCCGTACATGATCCAGCTGCCGCCGTGGGTCGAGGCGCCGGACATCGCCCCGATGGACCTCAGCGTGATGCATCGCGGGCTCTTTTCAGTAAAGGGAGTTTTCTCGGGCGGCAGCGGCGTGCTTCCCGCCGCGGCGACCTGGGGCGACGTGCTCGAACGCCGGCGCGCGTGGCCCGACGATCGCACTCTGGTGCAGGAATGGATCGAGCCTCGCACGTTCGACGGGCAGCGGGCGTGGTTTCGCGTGTTTTACGCCTGCGGCGCGGCGCTGCCGTGCTGGCAGGACGACCGCACGCACGTGCAGACGGCGGTGAGTGAGCGCGACGTCCGCCGCTTCGGCCTGGAGCCGCTCTACGCCCTCACCCAGCAGATCGCCGGCGTGTGCGGCCTGAACCTGTTCTCGACGGAAATCGCGCGCGACGTCGACGGGCGCTGGGTCGTCGTCGACTACGTCAACGATCCGTGCGACTTCCGCCCGCAGTCGAGCAGCAGCAACGGCGTTCCCGACGCCGTCCTCGAGACGATCGTCGCGCGCATCGCCGGCTGGGCAGCGCGCCGCTAGCGGCGCGTCACAGCGAAACGACCGCGCCGGTTTCGAGCGACTCGATCGCCGCGTGAATCACGCGCTGCGCCGCCAGCCCTTCGGCGCCGGGACCGTCGATCTGCTCCGGCGTCGCGCCGTCGGTGAGCTGCTGCAGAAAGCTGTGAATGCGATCCCGGAACGTGTCGTCGAAATTGCTGAAGCCGCCGAAGACCGGATTCTGATATACCTGCTGAATCATGCTGTCGGCCGGAAACAGCGTAGCGCGCATCCACATATCCTCGATGACGAAGCGCCCCTGCACACCGGTGACCTCGCAGCGCTCGACGTTGTGCGCACGCTTCAAATCGTAGCTGCTGGTGAGATGGCCGACGGCGCCGTTGGCGAACTGCATGTTGATCGACGCAGTCGACCACATCCAGCGCCCGGGCGCCTTCGTGGCGAAACACTGCACGCGCGCGACCTCGCCGCAGAAATAGCGCATGATGTCGACCGAGTGCGGATTCAACGCCTTGAGGTGGTAGTACGGCGAATCGAGGTCTTCGGGCCGGCCGATCCACAGCGCCATGTTGCAAAACAACAGTGCACCGAGGCGGCCTTCGTTCTGCCACTGCTTCGCCGTGCGCGCGGCCGGCGTGAAGCGGTGATTCAGATTGATGGCGTAGCAGCGATTCTGCGCGCGCGCGAAGGCGACCATTTCCTCGCCGCAGCGCAGGTCGTTGCTGATCGGCTTTTCACCGAGCACGTGGCAGCCGGCCGCCAGCGCCTGCATCGTCGGCTCGTAGTGATCGCTGCTGTACTCGAAGCCGCCGGTGGTGACGCTGCACACGTCGGGCTTGAGCGCCGCGAGCATTTCCGGCGCGCTGGTGAAGTACGGCACGCCGAGGCGCTTGCCGGCGCGCTCGGCGCGCTCGGCGCTGCGGTCGCACACGCCGACGAGCTGTGCGAGCGGATCGGCTTTGTAGATGTCCGAATGCAGATTGCCGATGCGGCCGAGGCCGATGACGCAGGTTCGCAGCATATGGGGTCACTCCTCGTAGCCGAGGTCACGAATTTCTTCGCGGAAGAGTCCGTCGAATCGCGAGAAGTCGAGGCCGCTGGTCTTCCAGCGGTACACGGCGTCGGGTCGCGTGATGATGCGGCCCATCTTGAAGCCGAGAAATTCCTCGAGCCGTTGCGACGTCTCCTCGTGCCGCAGCACGAAGTCTTCGAAGCGCACGGCGATGCTGCGCTTCGGCGGCGGCGTGGCGCGCACGATGTCGCGCTGATATTTCCACGAGATGGCGCGGCGCAGATGCACGTCGTCATCGGCCGGGCGCTCGTAGGGCACGCCGAAGTCGGCCAGATCATCGGTGAGGTGCGCCGCCAGGATGCTGTCGCGCGGGTCGCGCACCCAGAAGATGTAGTCGATGTCGGGGAACATGCGCACGATCCACGGATAGATCAGCGTCGTCTCCGGCAGCTTCCAGCCGCGCGGCTCCTTGCGCGCCAGCACGTGGCGAAGATAGCGCTTGACGAGAAACTCGAACACGGGGTCGATCGGCATGGTGTGCAGGCGCGAGAAATCCCAGCGATTCTCGCCGAGGTGGACGACGTGCTGCGCCATGACGCGACAGGCGGTGTACAGGTCGTCGGGAGGCAGCATGTCGCCGGACTCGTTGATCGGCGAGCCCATGAACACGCCGCTGGCGTACAGCGCGTGCGAGATGGAACGTGTGCCGGAGTGCCCCCGGCCGATGATCGTGATCATGTTGGTTGCGCCGAATCGCGGCCGCGCACCGCTGCACCGCCCTGCGGCGACGTGTGATGCGCGATCGTGATTCGGCTGCGTCTTTCGTACGTGAGTGCGGCGCGAAGCCTACAGCTTCTTCGCGCCGCGCTGCGTCTGCAGTTCCTTCAAGTTGCGCTTCTGCTTGGCATCCTTGGCCTGCAGCTTCTGCGCGGTCTTGGGCGAGCCGATGTACATCGTGTTGTACGCCTCGTCCGAGCTCTTGAACGGCTCGTCGCCGTGGCCATGCCAGCCGAGGTTGGTGTAGATCGGGTTGGTGCGCCCGGTCTGCTTCTCGCGTTTGGCGATGTGCGCCTCCATGCGCTTCGTCAGCATGGCGACGATCTCCGGCTCCTTCTCGGCGAGGTTGATCGTCTCGCCCGGATCCTTGAGCAGGTTGTACAGCTCGACTTCCGGGTGGTAGTGCACGTCGGGCTCGAGCGCGCGAATGAGCTTCCATTCGGGCGTGCGCCAGCCGTGCTTGCGCTGCCACGTGGCCTCGGTGATGTACATCTCGGTTTCCATCACGCGCGACTTGCCTTCCATGACCGGCACGAGGCTGCGGCCGTCGAACTTGATGCCGCTCTTCACGCCGAGGATGTCGAGAATCGTCGGCATGACGTCCTTCGTCTGCACGATGTCGGCATGGCGCTTGCCGGCCGGCACGCGTCCGGGCAGGTGGAAAATCAACGGCACGCGCAGCGTGCATTCGTACAGCCCGTGATGGTCGAAGTAATGCTCGTGGTCCATCAGCGTCTCGCCGTGGTCGCTGTCGATGACGACGAGCGTGTCGTCCTCGAGCCCGAGCGCGGCGATTTCCGAGAACAGATTGCTGATGGCGGCGTCCATGTAGGCGATGGCGCCGTCGTACTGCGCGATGACGTAGTCGGCGTCGGTGCAGTCCGGCGGGAACCAGCTGCGGAAGTAATCGGCGAACGGCCGGAATTCATAGACCTTGTCGAGCGAATGATTCTCGGGGTCGGTCTCGTTGCCGGAGTAGAACATGCGCTCGAACGGTTGGGGCGGCAGGTACGGCGAATGCGGATCCA